>JBFLXP010000031.1:0-15328 GCA_040757315.1 Nitrospirota bacterium | reverse complement strand
GTAGGTCCGGTCGAGAGGATAATGCCGTGGGTGTTGCCGATGAACGACTTCACAAGCTTCAGTTCTTTCGGGAAAAACCCCAGTTCTTCGATGTCCTTCAAAAGAAGAACCGGATCGAATATCCTGATAACCACTTTTTCGCCGAAAGCCACAGGCAGAGTGGAAATTCTCAGTTCCACTTCCTTACCCTCGTGGGCCGTCTTTATCCGGCCGTCCTGCGGCCTTCTCTTCTCCGCGATATCCATGCGTGCAAGCATCTTGATCCTCGAAATGATCGGCGGATGTACGGCTTTCGGTATTTTATGAATGTTGTGAAGAATGCCGTCTATTCTGAAGCGGATAAGACTGAAATCACGCTTCGGTTCGATATGTATATCGGAAGCCCTGCTTGAATAGGCGTAATGGAGCAAGTATTCGACCGCATTCACGATATGCTGGTCGGTAGCTTCCAGCTCGGTGATGGATTTCAGCTTTATATACTGTTCGAGGTTGCCGAGATCTGTCTTGGTATCAATCTCCTTGTTGGCGGAAGTTATTGCGGATTTGAAGCCGAAGAACTCGGCGATCGTCTTCATAATATCGGCCTTCGTGGCGACGGCTACATCCACCTTGTATCCGATGACGCGCTCTATCCAGTCCACCGCCTCGGTGTCGAAGGGGTCAGCCGTGGCAACCGTCAGCGTGTTGTTCACCAGCGCTATCGGAACGATCTGATGGCGCACGGCATACGGCCGCGAGATAATCTGTGTTACAACTTCATAATTGAGTTTCAGTGGATCGATCCGGACAAAGGGGAGATCGAGATGCCGGGCGACGACCGACATGATGACGTCCGACGTGATCATCTTCCCGTCCAGTTTCGGAGAGCTGATCTTCAGGGATTCGATAATATCTATGAGGGAAACAAGCGACTTGTCGGTGATCGTATGACGGACGCCCGGAGTCTTGGACTTCAGGATTTTTGCTCTCTGGAGAGCTTCCCTGGATCTTATTAACTGAACCTGTTCGTCATTCAGAAGGCCCTCGGCACTGAGGATGTCCAGCAGCGATTCTTTTCTTTCTTTCACGATTTTTATCATACCATGTTTGCCGCATCTGTCCAAAATATTACTCCGGCAAGTAAATACCAAAACGACGTCATTCCCCGGCTTGATCCCCCGATCAAGTCGGAGGACGGAATCCATAAGGGACTGGATGCTCCGATCAAGTCGGAGCATGACATCTTTCATCTGTTTAATTGCCGTAGTAATAATAGGGCAGCGTGCTTTAAGTCAAGTAATATGAGCTATCCAAGAATTGGCTCTTCAATCAGTCCGTCATTCCCCGACTTGATCGGGGAATCCATGGTTCGACATCCGTCTTGCGTACTGGCGGATCACCATGACAATTTGTCACCCTGAGCATGTCGAAGTGACATCAATCGTCATGATTTGGGTTACGGTCACGATGCCCGTTTCGTCTTTCGGCTGCGCAGTTTTTTTACGTTGCCGTTAACACGCTACCGATACGGGCTTCGTTACCACAACCAAGCTTCTGCTTTACTCTTAATTCGGTTCACTTTGCCTCAGAAATCGACCATATCACTGTGTCGGATTATCTCGAACGGCAACGCGTGTTGAACACGACAAAAAAATTGGCTGCTTTGTGCTAATATTAAACTCATGAACAAGAAATATTTTCATCTCAGTCTCTTTCTTGCTTTTTTCCTTCTTCCGGCATCCGTATGCTTTGCCTTTCCGACGAAGAACCAGGAATGCACGAAATGTCATACGTTGAAAAAAGATGAAGCCTCGGCGCTTCTGAAGAACTTCGACCCGGACGTGAAGGTGCTGAGCGTCAAACGCGGCGC
The DNA here is from genome assembly GCA_040757315.1 of Nitrospirota bacterium. Lineage (GTDB taxonomy): Bacteria > Nitrospirota > Thermodesulfovibrionia > Thermodesulfovibrionales > SM23-35 > JAKLQR01. Next base: position 13,479 of record JBFLXP010000031.1, on the reverse strand, counting down.
TGTGAAGTATCTATGGGAAGTCGAGATCGAATCGAAAAACAAAAAGGCCCTTATATACATCGACCTGCCCAAGAAGCACATAATTTCCGGCTCCGTAATACAGGTCCAAGGCAAGAAAAATCTGACGCGGGATAGACTCTCCGAAATCAACAGAGTTGATGCATCCCGTATACCGGTCGGCGACGCTCTTGTTCTCGGCAACAGGAACGCCAAAAAACGGATTATCGTATTTGACGACCCCGAGTGACCCTTCTGCGCCAAACTTCATCAGGAGATGAAGACGGTAGTTCAGAAGAGAAAAGACATCGCCTTCTTTATAAAGATGTTCCCGCTCAAGATACATAAGGGAGCCTACGAAAAAGCTAAGGCGATCGTTTGCGAAAAATCGTTGTCACTCCTTGAAGACGCTTTTCAGAACAAACCCATGCCACCTGCCCGCTGTAAAACTTCGGTCGTGGACGACAACATGAAACTTGGAGATAAGCTGGGAATCACCGGCGCCCCCACTCTTGTCATGCCCGACGGCAGAGTCGTCACAGGGTTCAGGGACGCGAAATCTCTGGAGGAGTTGGTCGACAAGAAATGAAAGACTGGGATTGGCTGATAGCAGCGGCTATAATCGTCGTGTGGATAGTTCTGCAGTTCGTCGTCTTCCCGAAGTTGGGAGTACCTTCCTGAAGGATTGACCGCCGGAGTTCGGGAAACTCCAAAAAGAAGTGCTGACCGCTTTTACCATTTCATATTAAAGAAAGCCTCCACGATGTCCGGATCGAAATGCTTCCCCCTGTTCGATCTTATATACTCCCTGGCCTTTTCGTCCGGCCACGCGCGGCGATAGGGACGCTCAGACCTGAGGGCATCCCATACGTCCATAACCGCAAAGATGCGGGCAGCCAGAGGAATCTGCTCGCCCTTCAGACCCCTCGGATATCCTGTGCCGTCCCACTTTTCATGGTGACAATATGGAATATCAAGGGACTGCTTCAAGAAGCTGATGGGAGAAAGCATCTCGAAAGCGAAAACCGGGTGACGTCTCATGATTTCTCGCTCTTCCGGCGTGTGGGGCCCGGCCTTGTGAAGTATGCTGTCCGGTATCCCCATTTTTCCCATGTCGTGGAGCAGTGCTCCCCTCCTGATATGCACCATTTCGGTCTCATGCACTCCCATGGCCCGCGCCAGCAGCAGGGTCATTTCCGTCACCCTGCGTGAATGACCTTCCGTTTCCCTGTCCCTCATATCAAGGGCACGCGACCATCCCTCGATTGTCGCGTTATAAGCCATGGTCAGCTCAACGTTTGACCGCTGCATGCTCTCGAACAGTTCTGCATTGTCGAGAGCAATCGCCGTCTGTGAAGCCAGAGCCTCCAGAAATTCCAGCCATTCGTTGTCCGGAAAGAGCGGCTTTCTGTGAAAGACTTCCAGAACGCCCTTCACCTGTCCCTTGGCAACGAGCGGCGCGGCGTGATGGGCAACAAAGAGTTCTCCCGAAAGCAATTCCGCCCGCATGCAGGGCTCGTCGCTCTCCGGACAATTCGGCACACTCACAATACGCCGGCTCAAAGCTGCACTCCCCGCGTGACCCTCGCCCAACTTCAGTTTGGTCTTTTGTATTGACGAGGAATGAAAACCTCTGCCGGCGGCGTACTCCAGCGTCAAAGTCTCCTGGTTGAACAGGAGCACCGTAGCTGCATCCGTGCCGAGCTGCGCCGTAACCTGGTCAAGGAGAATATTAAGGGTGACGCGCAGATCCAGGCTGGCGGTGATCGCCATGTCGATCGTGTGCAGAGCTGCGAGCCGATGAAGACGTTGTTTCGTCTGCTCGTGCAGGGTGGCCCGATGAATGGCGTTTGCTGCTATCTCGCCGATGGCAGTGAGCAGACGCACTTCCTCCCTGTTTATGATGTGTTTCCGACCTATCCACAGCGCGCCTATCGTCTGGCCCTGAACAATGAGCGGAGCACAGGCCACAGCGTTCAATTCACCAAACAGGTCGGGCCGAACCACGCGGCTGTCTCTCAATGCATCGCTGCTGATATACGGCTGCATAGTCTTGATCACATGTCCCGTCACCCCTTCCTCCTGCGGCAGGCGAATTCCGGTCCACGGCGCCCAACTGCCCCTGGCCAGTTCCACGGCAATATCGCCGCTCATGGTGTCTCTCATTGCAATGGCGGCTCCTTCGACTTTGAGAACCTCGATCGTCTGATCAAGGATCACGGGCAGCATCGCGGAATAGGTAGGGGCAGTACGCAGGGCTGTCGCTACGGTAAAGATCGCCACAAGCTCCCGTTCGTGCTGAACTCTTTCCGTAATATCCTTGAACGTGACGACTACTCCGGCGGTTTTTCCGTTTTCAACTATCGGAGTACTGGTATATTCAACCGGGAAACTGGTCCCGTCTTTCCTCCAGAATATTTCGTCGTTGGCATGGGAAACGGAACCTTGAAGAAAAGTGGCGTAAATCGGGCAGTCTTCTTCCGGATCGTGCTGCTCGTCCCGTTTGCAGCAGTGCCAGATTTCATGGCTCCGGCAGCCGATCAACTCTTCAATCTGATAGCCGAGCATTTTGGCGGCGGCGGGATTTGCGAAGGTGTGCCTCCCTTCAAGATCCAGCCCGATTATGCCATCTCCCGCTGAATTCAGAATCATTTCATTCTGACGCCTAAGCCTCTCAAGCTCCCTTTCGGCCCGCCTCCGGTCTGTAACGTCTCTGAAAGTCACCACCGCGCCCGCAATCGATCCGTTTTCCCGTATGGGGTTGCTCGAATATTCCACTGCAAAGCAGGTCTTGTCTTTCCTCCAAAAAACGTCATATCCCACCGAACGGACTTCCCCGTCCTTGTAAGCTGCATAGATGGGACATTCCTCCACCGGAAAGGGGCTCCCGTCTTCCTTGCAATGGTGCCAGACGGTGTGGCTCGTCCTGCCGATAAGCTCATCCGAAGTGTAACCGAGCATCCGGGCAGCCGAGGCGTTGACAAAAGTATGCCTCCCTTCAAGGTCAAGCCCGAATATGCCCTCTCCCGCAGAATTCAGAATCATTTCATTCTGATGCCGCAGGTTTTCCATTTCCTCTTTTGATCGTTTCATTGAGACGAAATGCGGCTTGATCAACGATATGCCCATGATCATGAAGACCGATACAAACAAGACGAGAGACTCCGAGAAGAAGAAAGAAACACTTCCCGGCCCCACCTCTTGCCTGCCGACGAAAAAGAAATAGAGAACGGCAATCTGGTGGAGGGCGAGCAGCGAAACGGCAGAAGCAATGAGTATCCACGCTCCGCTCCTGCCGGTGACGCGAATGAGCCGCAAAGCCAGCAAAGCGGCGAGAAGTTGAAAGATTACCGAAAGCGGCAGAATGACTGAAAAGACAAGAGATCTATCCATTTTCTCCAAATCCGCATTTATTGCTGCTGCCGTCAGTCTGAAAAAGCAATTGCCGTGCCATAGGCAGCTTTTGCAGGCATGCATATTGCTAATTAGAGTCTGTCCACAAAGTCTCATTCTTGTCATTATCCGGCTTGACCGGATAATCCAGAACGTATTGAAAAGACTGGATTCCCCGATCAAGTCGGGGAATGACGGAACACCTGAATACTTAATTTATGGACAGACACTAATTAACTGTTTTGAAAATGATAATCGGGCTAATGAAACGAAACGGGAACTGAAAGATCCATGATAACAGTGAATATTTGGCGTCAGGATCAGCTGCAGACCAGAAATCCGTTTCTCATTCTGATAATGAAAAGATGACTAAGGTCAAGAATACGGCAATTATCCTGACCGGGTTTCAGAATGATTTCTGTTCTCCGGACGGTCTTCTTCATCATGCAGTCAAGGACATTCTGGCAAGAAACAGGACGATTGAAAACACCGTTCATCTTCTCGATAAGATCAGGGATCGAGGCATTCTGGTCGTATTCACTCCCATAGCGTTCTCCGGCGATTACCGGGAACTGGGCAGTAACCCCGTCGGAATCCTTAAAGCAATCAAGGACGCCGGCGCCTTCAGACTGGGCACGAGGGGTGTCGAAATCATCAGAGAATTCATCCCCTATATCGACGCCATCACCATCGTACCCGGCAAAAGAGGACTGTGCTCCTTCGGCATACCGAAAATGGATTCGCTCCTTAAGAAACATCATATTACTCACGTCGTCCTCGGAGGGCTACTGGCCAATATCTGCGTTGAATCAACCGCCCGCAATGCATACGACAGAGGGTATGCCGTCACGATCCTGAAGGACTGCACCGTCTGCAAGTCCTCGATAGAGCAGGATTACGTCGAAAAATACATCTTCTCACTCCTCGGCAGACTGAAGACTCATCATGAATTCCTGACGGAGATCGAGTAACCCACGGATTCCGGACCCGCGCTTTTGCACAAACCACATCCTCATTATTCAAAATGAGAACGTATGAGATTCTTTGATGACGGTAAGCATACGTGGTAAACTTCATATGTGCCCATTATCCAGGTAACAAACTTAGTTAAAAGATTCGGAAAAATAACGGCTGTTGACGATATCTCCTTCGAAGTCGCTGAAGGCGCCATCTTCGGATTCCTGGGCCCAAATGGCGCAGGGAAGACAACCACAATAAGCATTCTTTGCACCCTTCTCGCTCCGACATCCGGGCGTGCGGTCATTGCGGGTCATGACTGCATGACAGAACCGGCCGAAGTGAGAAAAGCTATCGGAATCGTTTTTCAGGATACGACGCTTGACAAGGACCTCACCGCCTATGAGAATCTTGTTTTTCATGCCTACCTTTACAACGTTGGAAAGGTAGGCATGAAAAAACGCGTCGAAGACGTCCTGCGGTTTGTCGACCTTTACGACAGGAAAGACGATCTCGTGAAAAAATTCTCAGGCGGCATGAAACGGAAGCTTGAAGTGGCACGCGGGCTTATACACAGGCCGAAGATCCTGTTCCTTGATGAACCGACCCTCGGGCTGGACCCGCAGAGCCGGACGAATCTCTGGGAATTCATAGCGGAACTGCCGAGGAAGCATAATGTTACCATCTTCATGACGACTCATTACATGGAGGAAGCCGAGGTCTGTGACAGGATTGCGATCATCGATAACGGCAAGATCATTGCCCTTGACACCCCTGTCCAACTTAAGAAAGCGATAGGGGGAGATGTGGTGTATATAAAAACTACCGACAATCCCACGGCCAAAGAGGAGATCGAACGCCTGTTGAAGTTTGAAGTGACTGAACAAGATGATGAACTCTACATGACATGTCCCATGGGAGATACCTGCATTCCTGAAATGATTCGGACGGTCGGAGAAAAGGTGCTATCCGTCAGGCTCCGGAGACCCACCTTGAACGATGTCTTTCTGAAACTCACAGGGAAGGCTATAAGGGAAGAGACGGCGGCAGAGGGCAACAGCATCAAAGAGTCCCTCCGGGCTTACAGGAGGCGGAAGTCATGAAAAAAAATCAATTATCAATTAGAAATTGTCATCTATCATGTATCCCATTTGTTTGAAAGTTGCAAAAGTAATGCCCAATTTTTGTCATTCCGGCTTGCCCGGAATCTTTCTTCAGAAGGACTCCCGACAAGCGGGAGTGACAGATACAGGTCATTAGTTATGCAGGGATCAATACTGAGTCTTGTCCATGGAATTTAACGCAATTTACGTAATCGTCGCACGGGAGTTCAAGAAGTTCATACGTGAAAGGAGCCGGCTCTTTTCCGCCATCGCGCGGCCTCTGCTCTGGCTGTTCATCGTCGGGGCCGGGATATCGAGACTGGTGCCGCGGGAGGCTGGTGTACCCTACACTCAATTCATATTCCCGGGAATACTCGGCATGACAATCTTGTTCAGTTCGGTCTTCTCTTCGATATCCATAATATGGGACAAAGAATTCGGGTTCATGAAAGAGATTCTCGTGGCTCCGGTATCGCGCTTCTCGATAGTAGTCGGCAAGGCGTTAAGCGGCACGATCGTTTCTCTCATACAATCAATCATAATCCTCGCCCTCTTTCCGGTCGTCGGCCTTAAGCTCGGCATAGTCCAGATCATCTCCATCGTGGGAATATGCGCCGGCCTTTCGTTCTGCATTTCGGCGTTCGGCATTGTGATAGCTACGTTTTATGAAAGCTACGAGAGTTTCAGTGTGATCATGAACTTTATCATAATGCCGATGTTTTTCCTATCCGGCGCAATGTATCCCATCCGGCTTCTGCCGGACGTCCTGAAAATCGCCGCTCAACTAAATCCACTTACCTACGGCATCGATGCGATGAAACACGTATTGTTTCCGGCCGAGACCGGCATCATGAGTCCTGATTTCTCTCTTCTCAGGAGCGTCCTCGTAATTGTCGTCGCCTCGATAGTATTTGTGTCTCTGGCCGGAAAGGCTTTTGAAAGAAAGAAATAGCCTGCTGCCTTGACATATGCTTCCCCGTGCACGAGAATAAGAATATGGAGACCGCCAAGGTGAGGAGGAAAAAATGCTAAAAAAGCCTCTATTAATAATGGCTGCAATCTTCTGTCTGACTGGTTTGACACAGGTGCGCGACGCGTCCGGCCGGACGCCTGCCGCCGGAGAATCGTTTCCCGACCTGACTTTCGACAAATCTGACAACTCCGCCGTGCAGGAATATCTCGGATGGCAGGGAAAGGGACCCTTCAGGCTGTCGCAAATCAAGGCCGACATTATAATCATCGAAGTCTTCAGCATGTATTGCCCGTATTGCCAGAAGGAAGCTCCCATCGTCAACAAACTGTACGATACGATTTCGAAAAGGGGAGATTTGAGAAAAAGGATAAAGCTGATCGGCATCGGTGCGGGCAATACATCATTTGAGGTCGATGTTTTCAGAAAGGAATACGGCATCCTGTTCCCGCTCTTCCCTGACGAATCTTTCGATGTTCATAAGAAGGTCGGTGAAGTCAGAACGCCTTATTTCTTCGTGATGAAGATAAACCCGGACGGCTCGAATAAGCTTATCTATTCAAGAGTGGGAAGCATTCAGGATCACGACCGGTTCCTCGAATTGATTCTCAGGGAATCGGGTCTGAAATAGGAGGGTACAAAGATGAACAAGAGGATAATAGGATTCATGTTACTTCTGCCGGGTTTGGCTCTTATCATGTTATCTTCCATTGCCTATGGGGCTTCGGAGCAGTTCAAAGGCAAGATCTATGACCCGGGGATGCTCAAGCCGATTGAGAGTAAAACGCACCTGAAAATCGGTATGAAAGCCCCTGAATTCACACTGCCGTCACTCACGGGAGAAAAAGTGACACTCGGTCAGTATAAGGGAAAAAAGAACGTTGTGATATCCTTTGTTCCCGCTGCTTGGACGCCGGTCTGTTCCGACCAGTGGCCCGGGTACAACATCATGAAAAACACATTCGAAGAACATGACACGATCCTTTTGGGCATCACCGTAGACAATATCCCGACACTCTACGCATGGACGAAAGAGATGGGCGACATATGGTTTCCTGTTCTCTCTGATTTCTATCCTCACGGAGCGGTATCAAAAAAATATGGCGTTCTCCGTTCGAACGGGGTCTCTGAAAGAGCCCTGTTCGTCATAGATAAAAAAGGGATCATACGGTACGTCGATGTTCACGACATCAACACGAGACCGAATCTCGAAGTGCTCGTCGGAGAACTCGAAAAATTGGCGAAATAAGACTATAAAAAGGGACTACTTAGTGTCTGTCCACAAACTGAGAATCAAGTTATCTGTCATTCCCCGACTTGATCGGGGAATCCAGTCTTTTCAATACGTTCCGGATTATCCGGTCAAGCCGGATAATGACAGAACGCGCCTTTATGGAGAGACTTTACTCATTCTTTATTTTGTCATTCCGGCCTGCTTGCCCACCGTCTTTGCGGAGGGTCCGGAATCTTCTGAAAGAGGTCATCAGTGAAAAAAACGTCGATCTTTATTTGTCTGTTGTTTGTGGCACTAGTGACTTCGACTGCCTATGCCCTTATGAACCCGATCGGCACATGCGGATATTTTCTGGGGCTTCAATTCCAGGACAAGCTTACATCGGCGGAACAGGTCTATCTGGGGATCATGGGGAAACGCGTCTTTCCTCTGAAAGACATCAAAGGCTCCGTATTCGTTATCGAGGTTTTCAGCACTTTCTGCACATCCTGCCCCAGGAACATACCGGTCATCAACGCCGTCTATTCTGCCGTCGAAAACGAACCCGCACTTAAAGACAGAGTCCGGGTGTTCAGTCTCGCAATCGGCAATACGAGACAGGAGGTCGATGCCTACCGGAAAGATTTTAAAATCCTCTATCCGATATTAACCGATTACACATTTGCCGCCCACAAAGCCCTCGGGAATCCACGCGTCCCTTATACTTTAATAGTGAGAAAGACAGAGCGGGGGAGATGCGTAGTCGAGTATTCGCACCAGGGGATACATCCTTCTGCCGAGGAGATCTTGAAACAGTTGAAAGGCTCGACTTAGCTCGACTACGGCTCCAGGAACCCACTTAGAGTCTGTGTATAAATATTGTTAACCCTCACCAGCGCCTCTCTCCTTAAGGGAGCGGCTAGTAAAATTGCCCCTCTCTTGAGGGGAGGGGTTGGGGAGGGTGTTGAAATATCGACTTTATACACAGACTCTACTTAGAAGCTCTTTACACAAACTGAAAAAACAATGTGATCCAATGCGCTTGAAAGGAAAATACATTAAGAATCAAGGGAATCAGCATAATTGTTATTCTAATAGTTTAAATTTTCCGGTTGCAAAACATGCAGAACTAAATATCTTGAAATTCCAACTTTCGTAGGATTGACAGAAATGTATGATTGTGTTCTTATACAGTTAAGTCTGAATATCAGACCTTTCTTTTTCCATTAAGCGAATACTTTCAAACACTAATACATGGCTTGTAGTTGATTCCCGACAAAGCCAAACCCTCCACAAGGAGGGGACGGAAAGCGATCCGTCAGAGGGCGGATGCCGAAGAAAGGCTGTTAAGCCTGTTTTTTTGTTGTAATTAATCCATGGGGGGCGCTATGGGGTAAAGAAGTTCCTACTGTTTCCTGTATGTTTCCTATTCAGTACCTGCTACCTTGTCCCACCGAAGCGATCTCTGAGAAGAGGTTCTGAAAAAATCCCGATATGTAGCCTCCAGGGGCCGTAACGTACCCTGGAGGTTCTTTAGCGGATTACGGACATGTTCACGGATTTGCGGATGGGTGAAAGGATAAAAGGCAAGCGGAAAACCAAAGGTTAAGGATAGTAAGGTTTTTACTTAAGCCTACCCCAATTTCAATGATTCAGACATAGAAATGAGATGCTAAATCAACGAAATAAACGACGATTGGAAAAGTGATCGCTCAGCAATCGTTTAATGGAGGGAGAAATGAGAAAGTTAGTTTTCTTAATGATATGTGTCAGTTTGATTTTTTGTGCGCATGTCAAAGAGTCACACGCCGATACATATCATCAGTTGAAGCAATGCCTAAAGAACTGTATTGATACCACCCCAGCTCTTAGTTGGGATAGATTTGTTTGTGTCGCCGACTGTTATGCCGCCTGGGCAGATCAGAAAATATCAATTAATATCAACATCGGAGCTACGAGTAGTGGCTATGGTGTCAGTCACACACATCCCATACGTCCTTATCTAATGATATATGGGCTTTCATCTGTCAAAGTCGACTTTAATGTGCTTAGCTCTGATCCCCTGCAGAGAATTGATTTGTATCTTGTCAATGATACTTACAATCCACCTGACCCCAATTTCGGTTTGCTCGTGGGAAGCGACACCAATGGTGCTGACGGTTGGTCTATTACATTCGACCCTGATCTTGGTGGAACTGACCTCTGGGTAGGCAATTTGGTCGCTGAAGCCCACTTCACAGGACACGATCTTGAAACGGATGGAGATATAGCATCAATTTATATCACACGAAACCCTCATACAGTAGGCTACAACACTACTTGGCTCGTAATTGCCGCAATTTTTCTAATGCTCGCTGGCGGGTATCTCGTTTTCAGACGGAAGAGATGGATTAGAACATAAGAGGAGACACCAAGAAAAAAACTTCAGTCCAGTGGAAACAACAAGTCTCTCAAAAAAGATAAAAGAGATAATAAAGGAGTCTCTCAAGTGGTATTGGTATCCTCTTATCTATTTTTTTGTCACAAGTATTCTCTGCGCCTATGCTTGGTATACGAGACCATTCGCTCATAGAGATGGGATTAAGGTTGTTTTCAAGACCATCTCGGTAATTCCCTCTGTAATATGGGCAGGAAGTGTAACGCTATGGATTGTCGTTGTTATTCTTTTTGTCTTGCTTTCCCGTCTTTTGAAGAAACGATTGCCTGAAACTTCTCTCTGGAGCACATTAGAAAGGTTATCAAAAAGAAAGAGAGAGTCCTTGGAGGAGAAATCAGTTTCCAAAAGTATCTGGAAGAAGATTGCTAACTGTTGCTTCTATTTTTTGGGAATCATATTTATTTTTGGAGGGATTACTATTGCTATCTGGATTTCGCGACCCTATATTGCCCTTCTCCTTTCGACATCAAGAATTGAAGCATTAGAGAATAAAGTGAAACTCGGGCAGGTTTATGACAATAGAATAATCATTCCCTCAGCGATAGTAGATGTTCCGATTATTGAAGGAGTAGACAATAGTAAACTATCGAGGGGAGTATGCCGTATTCCACAGTCATCACTTCCGGGTGAAGGAGGGAACTGCATTATTGAGGGACACAACGTTGCCGAATTTAGGTGGTGGAGACCTCAGAGCTTTTTCAGTATGCTTGAAGTATTGAATAAGGGAGATGCTATTTATATCTTTTACAACGGAAAGAAATATATTTACAAAGTGAAAGAAAAGATCTATAAGAATGTGAATGACTCAAAGTTATATGATAACACTCGTGGCGAAAGATTAACTCTGATAACCTGCGTTTCAACTTGGTCTCCTACTATTTACACAAACAGACGGACTATTATTGTTGCATATCCAATGTAGGCTTACAGTTTCCTATGAGCCTGTCGGACTTGAACTGGCTGATTTAGGACAAGCAATTCAGGTTCGACGAGGCTCGTACTATTAGTTTTCAGATTCGTTCAACATTTATAGGGTTGTTTTGAACTGAACAAAGAGGCACCTCTTCTCCTTATCACGGAGAAATATACTACCTCCCCTACTCCTCAGGCGTTGTCAACCATCTACCCTATGGAGAGGGGATTATGGTTAGAGTCTGTCCATAAAGTCGGTTGTCTGTCATTCCGGTCCATCGATGCGCCCGACGGATGATCCGGAATCCAGAACCTATTGAACTTACTGGATTCCCGCCTTCGCGGGAATGACGACTTTTTGGAAAGGCAATTTGTGGACAGGCTCTATTTGGACAATAAAACAGACTCTACTCAGTTCCTTGCCGCCTCTTTAATCAGCGCCTGCCCGATGACGTTTCTCTGTATCTGGTTCGTACCCTCGTAGATCTGGAGTATCTTCGCGTCACGCATCATCTTTTCGACCGGATATTCCCTCATATACCCTGAGCCGCCCATGACCTGGACTGCGTTCGTCGTAACGCGCATTGCCACATCAGCGGCGAACACTTTTGCCATTGCCGATTCCTTGGAAACGTCCTTTGCCCCGCCGTCGACAAAACGCGCAACCGAATATACGAGAGCCCGGGCTGCCTCGATTTCAACGGCCATATCTGCAAGCATGTGCTGAACGGCCTGGAAGCTCACTATCGGATGGCCGAACTGTACGCGCTGGCGGGCGAATTTGAATGCCTCTTCAAAAGCCCCCTGTGCAACTCCGACGCCCTGAGCGCCCACGCCCGCCCGTGCGTTATCGAGCGTCTTCATGGCAATGACAAACCCTAACCCCTCTTTTCCTATGATGTTTTCCTTCGGTATCCTGCATTCATCGAAAATCAGTTCGCGCGTCGCTGAGCACCGGATCCCCATTTTTTTTTCCTTCTTGCCGAACTGAAAACCCGGCGTGTCCTTCTCGACGACGAACGCAGACGCGCCCCGCGCACCCTTTGATTTATCAGTCATGGCTATTATGGTGTATATCTCCGCCTCGCCGCCGTTCGTGATCCACTGCTTCGTGCCGTTCAGTACATATTCATTTCCTTCGAGTTTTGCGGTCGTCTGTATACCGGCGGCGTCGCTTCCCGCGTTAGGTTCCGTGAGTCCGAAAGCGACGAGCCTCTTCCCCTGAGCGATGTCCGGAAGATATTTCTTTTTTTGCTCTTCAGTGCCATAGAAAAGAATCGGATAGGTGCCAAGGGCATTAGCTGCATACGTCGTTGAGACCCCAAGACAGGAACGCGACAGCTCCTCAACGGCGATGCACAGTTCGAGACAACCTTTTCCCATCCCCCCGTATTCCTCCGGTATAAAGAGTCCGAACAGATCCGCCCGTGCGAGCACCTTCATAATATCCCAGGGGAATTCCTCCTTTTCGTCAAGCTCTTCCCTCACAGGATTCACCTTCTCTTCTGCTATCTGCCTGGCCAGCTCTTGTATCATCAGTTGATCTTCGCTCAAGAAATAATCCATGCCTTCTCCTTCCATTAGATATCTTGTAAGTGTACAATTGTATCAAAAAATCGTCGGGTTTTAAAACCTAAAAGAGGGGAAATGTTCGAAAAAGATGGGAATCGGAGTCTATTTTTCGGAAAAGTTCAGCCGGCCTTCGAGGATTTCCAGACCCGACATAGTCACCGAGGTCGACGGATGGTCAAAAGCCCACATCACCTTGGCCTTGAGCGCCGAACTGCCGACAGTGAGGCTCATGATTTCTCCTACCGGCAGGGAGTGTTTGCCATCAATCTTGATACTCAGCCCGTTTTCCGAAAAATTAACCGTGCTTGCTGTATAATCCTTTCCGTCGATAGAAAAACAGCAGGGCAGCGCTTTCTGAACGCGATGAATCTGCCTTTTTTCGGTGCCGAATTTACCGCTGAAAATGATCCCGCAATACGGGCAGGGTTTGAATAATGCTGCATCTGAGCTGAAAGAGTCTTTCTTGCATTCCGGACAAGTTAACCTCAGGATCACCGTGCCCTCCACAGCGGTTTCCCGAAAAAAGTATGCTTCTAATCTAATCCTATACCCCATTCTTACATTTTGCAATTACCCGAAAGGTTGAATTTTGCGAGGAAAAAGGATCGGTTCGGTTAAAACTAAAGTTTTACAACCTATAGCGAACCAGGCCACATGCGGCGGGTATGAAGAGCAAGCTGCAGCCTGTCCGAAACACCGACTTTCTTGAAGATCCGGTTACAATGCGATTTCACTGTCTGCTCACTGATGTCAAGCCTCTGGGCGATCTCCTTGTTCCTGTAGCCGTGGCAGATCAGGGAAACGATCTCCCTCTCCTTCTTGGTAAGATCGACCTTTTTTTCGAAGGTTCTCATGTTCGAAAGGAGATTCTTAATGAGCTTCCTGTCGAGCCACAACTCGCCTGACAACACGACTTTGACAGCTT
>JBFLXP010000030.1:0-15354 GCA_040757315.1 Nitrospirota bacterium | reverse complement strand
GTTTGTAATCGTAGCTCTGCGGTTTCCTACCGAAACAAGTACCGAGACTCTCAAAAATGGCAATCTCTTTCGCATCGACTTCCCGCCGCTTGATCGCTTCGGCAGTCGGCAGATAGTAGATATGGTCCCCCGACACTTCAACGATCGTCGTCCCGAATTTTCCCTCTCTAAGAAGCAATATGGCTGCGGCTCCCGCCTTGTATCCGAAATTCACGTCATAAGCGGAGGAATGGCCTGACCTGACAAGATGTCCGGGGGTGACCTCCCTCACTTCGGGCACTTCATAAACGCCCGGAGCAAACATTCCGGTTCTAATCATAAAATCCTTAACCTCGGGATCGACCTTGAGCCTCTTTTCGAGCTGCTGCCGCACGTATTTCCCCGCGCCGGCAAGCTTCCTGTGGCCGAAAGCATCCGGAGGAATAGACTCGTCGTAGAGCATTTCACCGCTTGCCTGTTTTATCCCTTCCGCCACAACGATGATGTACGTCCCGGCCTTCACGTCGCTCCTTTCGATACGCGCAAAATATGTCGTCTTCATATGCTCATAGACGACATCAAAATCAACGGGGATTTCCGGTATCAGGATGCAATCCGCTTCAGCGCCGACTCCTCCCCTGTAGGCGGTATGGCCGACGTATCTGCCGAACACCTCTATGACAAGTATTCGGTTGTGGCTCATACCGGTTGTCTTCAGATCTCTGGCGAACACTGAAATCCTGTTGATCGCTGAATCGCCGCCGACGCTGTAAGGCTGAAGGTCGAGGTCCATAGTCTTCGGGACATGAACACACGGTATGCCCTTTTCGGAAAGGTCGACAACGACGCTCCCGGTGTCATCACCTCCGCTGATTACAAGCGCGTCGATCTTGAATTTCCTGAGTCCTTCCTTTATCCGCTCATACTTTTCCGGGTCTGCTATTTTGCTTATCTTTACCCGTGAGTGGCCCGCCTCGGAACCTGCAAGAGACGCTTCTATCTTGCTCACCCTTTCTGCATTCAGGAAGACGACCTGATCCAGTTTCACAAGATTGTAGAGACCTGCGTAGCCGTGAGGAATAACAACCGACTCGATGCCTAATGCGTATGCCTCACGTGAAACTCCTTTAATGACTGCATTCAGGCCTCCGCAGTCTCCGCCGCTCGTTATGACACCTATCCTTTTGATGTCCGGCATGATGATCCTCCTTTTCGCTGTCGGGTATTTTCTCTATTTTCACAGTGTAATTATACTTCAGTTGGGCCACGGCTGAACAGAAACTGTACGCTGTACGCGGATGATCCCCCCTATTAAATTTAATTTATTATTTCTTTTAGTATTTATACTATTATCTTGACATTCCCTTCCCTTTTTGTTGAAAATAATATTTCGTGAGATCTTGAATATGTCAGATTCCGACCGGATAATCACTTCGCATCATTCCCTCAGACGGTCGGGACAAATCCGCACATTTGATTTGATCTTTCGTCCCCTCTGCTCCAACGTCCTTGTAGTCCGCTTTGTCTTTGAGCGATTGCTTTACTTTTTATGGCAGTCTTGTGCATATTTGAAGCTTTCCCCGAAGTATCCTATACTTACTCTGTGGCGGCCTTCCTTGTCGGAATACTCTTCTCTATTATGGGCCGCGAAGGAAGCCGAAGCTAAATACGAGGAGAGAAAATCCGGACGTATGTGGGTATCGAGGCCGAAGACTGATGCAGCGATTGGAGTATATAATATACGGAATGCAACTTCATGGAAAAGGAGGAGAGAAAAGGAATGTCCAAGGAGAGCATTGATGTACTGTTAGCGGAAAAAAGAACATTCCCGCCCTCGAAAGCTTTCAGCGAAAGGGCTCATATCAAGAGCCTTGCTGAATATGAAGCCATATACAAGAGGTCTGTGGAAGACCCTGAAGGCTTCTGGGCCGAGATGGCCGAAAAGAGGCTTACCTGGTTCAGGAAATGGGATAAAGTTCTCGAATGGGATTTTACAAAGCCGGAGATAAAATGGTTTGTCGGGGGGAAACTGAATGCTTCGTTCAATTGCCTTGACAGATTCGTGAATACACCGGTCAAGAACAAGGCCGCCCTCATCTGGGAAGCGGACGACGGTGCCTATAAAACTTATACGTACCAGCAGCTTTATTATGAAGTGAACCGCTTTGCCAACGTTCTTAAGAAATACGGGGTTAGGAAAGGAGACAGGGTTACCATTTACCTTCCCATGATTCCGGAACTCCCGATATCCATGCTTGCCTGCGCGAGGATTGGCGCGATTCACAGTGTCGTCTTCGGCGGTTTCAGCGCGACTGCACTCAGGGACAGAATCCAGGATTGCGAAGCGAAGGTCGTGATAACGGCCGACAAAGGACTGAGAGGCGGGAGGTATGTGCCCCTGAAAGCAAATGCGGACCACACTCTGCAGGAATGTCCGACCATCGAAAAAGTGGTCGTGGTAAAGAGGACCGGCCATGTCGACATGGAGCCCGACAGGGACGTCTGGTGGCATGATGAAATGCACGATCCTGAAGTGAAAGACTATTGCGAGCCCGAGCAGATGGATGCGGAAGACCCTCTCTTCATCCTTTATACATCGGGCTCGACGGGGAAGCCAAAAGGGGTTCTCCACACCGTCGGCGGATATATGCTTTTCACGAACCTCACTTTCAGCTGGATCTTCGATTATCACGACGAAGATATCCATTTCTGCACCGCTGATATCGGATGGGTTACGGGACACAGCTATATTCTATACGGGCCGTTGAGCAACGGAGCCACAAGCCTGATCTTCGAGGGAATCCCCACTTATCCCGACCCTGGAAGGTTCTGGAAGATTGTGGATAAATTCGGAGTCAGCATTTTCTATACAGCGCCGACGGCAATAAGGGCGCTAATGCGCGAGGGCGCGGACTGGGTCGGGAAGTACGACCTCTCGTCATTGCGGCTGCTGGGCACCGTGGGCGAGCCTATTAATCCGGAGGCGTGGATGTGGTATCATGACCACGTCGGAAAAGGCAAGCTCCCCATTGTAGACACCTGGTGGCAGACCGAAACAGGCGGGGTCATGATCACTCCTCTGCCCGGAGCTATGACGACAAAACCCGGCTCAGCCAGCAAGCCGTTCCCCGGCGTCCTTCCCGCCGTGCTCAAGGAAGACGGCTCCCGTGCAGGAGTCAACGAAGGCGGTTATCTCGTTATTGAAAGGCCGTGGCCCGGCATGCTTCGCGGCACGTATGGAGATCCCGAACACAAACGGATGAAAGAAGTCTATTTCTCCCGGTTTCCGGGCAGATATTTCACGGGCGACGGCGCCCGCGTCGACGAAGATGGCGACTATTGGCTCATGGGAAGGATCGACGATGTCATCAATGTCTCCGGCCACCGCATCGGCACAGCAGAAATCGAGTCTGCCCTGGTCAGTCATCCGTCTGTTGCAGAGGCCGCGACGGTTGGATATCCGCACGAGATAAAGGGTGAGGGCATATATGTGTATGTCACGCTTAAAGAAGGCATCGATCCATCGAACGAGCTGAAGAAGACGCTCGTCGGGCATGTCAGGCAGGTCATCGGGCCCATCGCAACGCCGGACAAGATACAGTTCACTCCGGGACTTCCGAAAACAAGAAGCGGCAAGATAATGAGGAGGATCCTCAGAAGAATTGCAAGAGGAGACGCCGAAGACCTTGGAGACACCTCAACCCTTGCCGATCCTTCTGTGGTAAACGAGATTCTAAAGGGCAAGCAATAAGGCACTTCGGAAAGGGAGGGCGGCACGAAAGGCCTCTCGCAGCGATACATAATGGCATGAAATCGGGATTGCGTTTTCTGTAGGGGCGTGATTAATCACGCCCCTACAGATAGACACCATTAGACACCATGCCCTTATCAAATGTCATCGCCTTGAAAGGCTTTGAGGGTTGCCCTCCCTTTTATGCAACGATAGGTTAACAAAAGGAGTTCTTTGTGTCGGTTAAGAACCTCGACATTTTCTTCAACCCGAGAAGAATAGCGGTAATCGGAGCGGACGAAGACAAGTCGTCTCTGGGATACAATGTCTTCAGGAATCTGTTGGGGCAAGGGTACAGGGGTTCCGTCTACCCGGTGAATCCGCATCTCGAGGCTGTTCAGGGAGTAGAGGCATATCCGAAGATTACCGCGATACAGCGTGATATCGATCTGGCCGTATTGGCTATCCCTCCGACCGGCATTCCCGATGCCCTCGATGAGTGCGGTCAGAAAGGGGTGAAAGGCGTATTTATTCTTTGCTTTGATTTCAAGAACCGGGTTTCCAATCCGCCGGCATTGGAAGCCCGAATGAAACAGGCGTCCGAGAAGTACGGCTTCAGAATTTTGGGCCCGGACTCCCTGGGGTTCATCAAACCGAGCAGAAATCTGAACGTTAGTCTGTTTCCGAAACTGCCGCCGAAGGGCAGCATCGCGCTCATCTCTCAGAGTTCGACGCTCTCCATCGGTCTGCTCGACTGGGCGGCAAGCAAGAACATCGGTTTCAGCTATTTTATTTCCGTCGGTTCCAAGATCGATATCAAGTTCGCAGACCTCATAGACTTCCTCGGTGTGGACCCGGAGACACGGGCCATCATCCTCTATATAGAATCTATCAAGAACGGCCGCCGTTTTATGACCTCAGTCAGGAGCTTTGCATCGAGCAAGCCGATCATGGTCATCAAGTCAGGCAAGTTCGATCTCTCGGCGCATGTGGCCCTCACTCATTCCGGCTATATGGCCGGAGAAGACAAAGTGTACGATGCTGCGTTCGAGCGGGCAGGTGTAATTCGTCTTGACGAGACGCTTGATCTCTTCTACCTTGCGGAGACTCTTGCCAAGCAGCGCAGGCCGAAGGGCAAACGCCTCGCGATAGTGACTAATTCAGGCGGACCGGCGATCATAGCCGTCGACGCGCTGCTGAGGTCGGACGGAGAATTGGCGGATTTCAGCGACGAAACCATCAATGGGTTGCTTTCCCGCCTGTCGTTTCTCAAACACGTCCACAATCCCATAGATTTGATTTTCGAGGCGTCCGCCGGAGACTATGAGACGGCCGTCAGGAGCTGTCTGAAAGACAAGGAGGTCGACGGAGTCCTCGTGATCCACACTCCGTCATATGCGTCCAAACCGGGTGAAATCGCGGAGGCGGTGGTGAAGGCGTCGAATGCTTACCCTTATAAACCCGTCTTCACGGCATGGATGGGTGAAGAACAAGTCTTGCCTGCACGGGAAATACTCAACGTTCACGGCATTCCCACATTTGTGTCGCCTGAACAAGCGGTCCGGAGCTTCATCTATATGTATCGCTACGATTACAATCTCCGCCTTCTCCACGAAACACCGGAAGTAATCCTAAAAGACTTTGAACCGGATGAATACCGGGCGGATGAGGTGATCAAAAAAGCGGCGGAAGAGAAGAGGCTGATCCCGAATTTCCACGAGGCAAAAGAATTACTCGAGTATTACGGCATTCCGGTAATTCCCACGCAGAAGGCGCAGACGGAAGACGAGGCCGCTCAGATTGCGCTGGCTATCGGATATCCGGTGGTTTTGAAAATCGATTCCCAGAAAATCTTCCACAAGCTTGAACACGGCGGTGTATTCCTGAACCTGAAAGACGAACCGTCAATGAGAGAGGCTTTCAGGAGGCTACAAGGCCTTGCGGATTCCCTCAATGATCCCGCCGCCAAAGTTCTCATACAACCGATGGTGGTGAAACAGGGTTATGAACTAATGATCGGCGGGAAGAAAGATCCCACGTTCGGGTCTGTAATTGTCTTTGGTTTAGGCGGGGAACTTCTGGAGGCCGTTGAGGATTACTCCATCGGACTGCCGCCTCTCAACCAGACTCTCGCAAAACGGATGATGCTGGAGACCAAAATCTATCGATATCTCAAGACAAAAAATGAGTTTGATTCCACCCTGAAATATCTTGAAGAAATACTCGTCAGGTTTTCGCATCTTATCATCCACTTCCCCCATATCAAGGAGATCGATATCAATCCGTTTTTCATTACGGAGAAAGAATGTTTTGTCCTCGACGCCGGCATCCTTCTCGAAGCGGACGTTCTCGAAGGTTTCTCGCCGGTGCGGGGCGATTTCTGCCCTCCGCATTTGTCCATCTGTCCCTATCCCGATCAGTACGTCGACCTTTTCAAGCTGAAGGACGGCCCGACGGTCATCATCCGACCTATCAGGTCCGAGGATGAGCCTCTCCTTGAGGAACTCCTGCGGACCTCGTCGGAACACACGCTGACGATGAGATTCTTCCGCAAGGTATCCGACATGAGCCACGAACAGCTCGTGCGGTATTGTCAGATCGATTATGACCGGGAGATTGCCTTTGTCGCAGTCATCAGAGACGGCGGCCGCGAACGGATGGTCGGTGAAGTGCGGATGAGCAGACTTCCCGATCTGGAAAGCGCTGAAATGGCGGTCGTTATCGGAGACCAGTGGCAGGGGAAGGGCATCGGCAAAGGGCTCTGTCTCCATTGCCTCAAGGTCGCGAAGGAACTCGGTATCAGAAGGATGTGGATGGACATCCTGAAGGTGAATTCGAGGATGATTTACCGGGCGGAAAAGATGGGATTTCGCCTGCACTCGTCGGATGATGATTCGATAAAAGTTGTACTCGATTTTTGAAGCCGTATTGAAAAAGAATTTATTTGAAAGGTAAACTTTTTAGGCACCCCGCCCGGTAAGGGCGCCGACATTTCATTTTAAAGGAGGGTTTTATGAAAGGGCTTTTTAAAGGGTTTCTTGTCGCTTGCTTGATCGCTTTCTTGGCCGGACCGGCTTTGAGCGACGAACCCACGTCCAAGTATCTCGAAAAACAGATGGACAAGTTGATGAAGCAAATGAAGGACATGGATGCGGCAATGAAGGCCCAGAAGGAAGAGATCGAAGCGCTGCAAAAAAAAGATTAAAGAACTCCAGGCTAAGGAAGCCGCACCTGCTGCGGCACCTGCCGCTGCAGCGGCTCCTGAAGTGAAAGTGACTTCCAAATACAATCTTATTACTCCGGCAAGTAAATACCAAAACGACGTCATTCCCCGGCTTGATCCCCCGATCAAGTCGGAGGACGGAATCCATAAGGGACTGGATGCTCCGATCAAGTCGGAGCATGACATCTTTCATCTATTTAATTGCCGTAGTAATAAGATTTACGGCAAGCTTAAATTCGACGCTATTTATGACACCAACAATTTGGGAACGGACGAGTTTATCAAGTTTGTTCCGAGAACAGCCAACGGCGAGGACAAATCGACATTCAACGTCCGCGATACCCGGTTAGGAGTAGCTATTGAAGGCCCGGCACTGAATGGCTGGACGTAGGAAATATCTTCCTGAAGTCTACGAAAAAAAGGGGTGGGGAAATTTCCACCCCTTTTTTTTCAGTTTCCTCTCCCTTCAAAAACTCTCCACCATTCGTTCAAAAACTGCGTCCGTGTTCCACAGTGTTGCCTCTACAGGATTTGTATTTTTTACTTTTTTGTATTTGCCGGATAACCGCGAGTATTCTATAAAGGCATCCGGCGTTAAATCCCATCCTGTTTTGTTCAGAAGTTCCTTCTTCTCTCCGGGCAGGAGCCTGTCCCATGGCAAATTTCTACCTCTGTACGCTACGATCCTGTTAAAGATTTTCGCATGGCGTTTTCTCAGGAGTTCCAAATACTTCTCAGAGTAAACGGTTGCTTTTTCCCTGTTGTATTTGTCATGATCGGGGTCGTTTTTTTGCCCAGAATTTTTGACATATAGGAATGTTGTGCATTCGTGATTCCTTTGTGTGTCGCAAGATCCTGAATTCCGTGTAAAGCATATCCGAGGTAGAAAAGTCCGTGGCGAACGCTCTTCCTCGACGACGATAGCAACCTCTCATGGAGGCCCTTCATCCATGACAGATAATTCTCTATCGCAATTTCACGCGGTTCGTTCGTCCGGCCGTCGTCATCGTTATTCGTCTGGGCATGTGCGCTCGGCCTATGCCAGTCATAAAAATCAGGGTCCTGTGCCGCATCTCCTGCGATATCAACGGCATCATCATGAAACCCGAAAGTTCTCAACACGCTTCCGGTAATTTCCATGTGCCCGGGCTCCCAATCCCCTGTCATCCTGGACAGCCATCCTCCGGAAGGGAGTCTGGTCTTTTTCAGATTTACTTTCTTGCCTCGCAGCCTCAGGTATTTCTCGATGCCGCTCGAAGGAGTTTCCTCGGGGGGCAGGATCTGCCAGAGATGACAATTGTTGAAACAATAATAGGGAACGTACTGGAAGAACTGTCCCGGTTTTGAAAGCTCGTCAGCCTCGGGCATCCGTGATGGAACCGTGTCGAGAGTGCTTTCGAGGATGCACCACTTCCCCGTCTCATTCTTATACAACGGCCAGCAATGACCTCCCAGAGAATTCCCGTTCTCGTCGAATACTTCTCCGAGGGCAACCCGTACGCAGAAAGGGCTGATGCCTGCAGCGATCAGTAGACTCGCGAGAAGGAAGCTGCTGTCCTCGCAGTCCCCTTTCTGCAGGGTCAGTATCTCCGGAGGGAAGAGCCAGAAGTCTTCCTTCCGCTGTCTTTCGGTGTCGTGAACGTACTCAATGTTTTTGGCAACGGAATCCCATATGATAGAGGTCCGTCTGTCGAAGTCACCCGGATTCTTAGCTGTGGGCAAACCTTTCTCGGAGATGAGCTTGTTGATCACTCCCTTCATAATGGTATTGTCTTCGAACGAAATCCACTCCCGTATGTCTGTTCTGATCTGCTTGCTCTCATCGCCGATGACAAACCGTTTGTGCTCGATTACTGAATTCTGTATGATAAAATCCCCTTCCCAGTTGAACGGCATTGCCTCCTCCTCCTTGTCAGCGCACTTACATCGTCCGCATTGTCCCGCACTATCTATGAATATTTAACGTAGGAGAGTAGATGCGGCAGATGGAATATCAACACATAACAAGAGACCATCGTCGTTCTGTTTTCAGACGCTGAAAGGTGTCTGCGCTTCGAACTTTGGATCCATCCGTCCTGCGCGGAAGTAATTGGGTGACTGATCCGGGGGCATCCGTTCTTCAATGGATTTGTGGAATTTCCTGTAGTTGCCTTTGAATGAGCCGTTCTTCCATACCCTGAGCAATTGAGACGTGAACAGACCGTTGAAATCTCCGTCTGCCGAATACTGGTTATCCTGACATCCCGAGATCAAAAGCACGGAAGCCTTCACCGTCTCCACTGCGTCCCTGAGTCTGCGGTTTCTGAGTATCCTGTCATAGAAGTCCCTATTCGCACGGTAAGTCCGGAGGGCGACATCCGGCGGCATGAAACGGTATCTGACCTGCTGAGAGCCGATGCCGGAACTTCTGGCGCCGATGGTTCCTTGGTAATAGGCCAATTTCACAACCGTCCCGCTGTGACAACTGTCTGAAAACACGAGGATACGAACACCCTGTGCAAATTTCCGAAACAGAGCATAAAGTTCATCGTCAACCAGTTCGCCGTTGTACAGACACCACGTTTCGTCCTGGGCGTCCGGTTCATCGCTGTTGATATCGGGTAACTGTCCTCCGTGGCCGGAATAACTGAGCATGAAGATGTCGCCTGCTTTCAGGGCTCTTGCTGCCTTTGAGATTTCACCTGCCACGCGCGTGCGCGTGGCCGCTTTTGTCAATAACGTCTTCACCTTATAGTTTCGCGACCTGGCGATGTCAGCCATATCCTCTGCGTCAGCCTCACAAGCGTTCAGTTCCCCTGACCACCCCTCATAATACTTTGGATTCACCGCGTTAAGACCGATTGTCAATGCCATACCTTTTGTCATATGCGTCCTCCTTTAGGTTATGTTTTAGTCTTGATCTTCAATTGTTCCAGCATCTCATCCAGATACGGCCTGTCCCTGCCGCTCATGTAGGTATCGGGGAAAAAGATGATCTTAATGCGCGCAACCTTTTTACCTCTTTCATCCGTGCCGATCTCTTTTAAGGTGACGGCAAAGCGCGTATTATTGAAAAGCTTTGTGTTTGCGATAAAGGGCATATCGCAAAAGGAGACCCTGAAATCAATTTCTACGGTATCTCCGACATTTTCATTGCGGTCCGGGATGTCAACAACATGCAGTTTGGCATAGTCTCCGTCCTTCCCGATTTCGGTGACTTCAATGCCCAGTCGATGTTTCTTGTAGGCAGCCTGTCCGTCAGGGGGGATCATAATCCCATTCTTTTCCCCTGCATACAAAGTCCTTTCAAAAACCGCGCCTTCCTTTACCTGGGAAAGCATGGCCTCCTGCCTGCCGACAACCTCCCTGGCAATTTCTTTCAGCCGGGCCTTTTCATTTGCCGTAAGTTCCCGCTTAAGTCCTTCGAAGAGGGGCTTCAGATCAAAGGACTCATGAAAATTCAAGGCCAGCAACCGCAGTAGTGTTAGTTTTTCCTCATGGGTCTTTTGCCTTGAATCGGCTCCGAAAAAGGACTTTATGAGGTTCTCAAACATCCTGGCCCTCAGTTCACTGTCAGCCGCTTCTCTTTTACTGACTATCTCGGCATAAAGTTGATTGCTTCTGTTCCTTTCGGCATTGATATTGATAACCAAAGGTATGAAGATGCCTGCTATGACGGCCCCTATACCGGGCAGGAGCTTTGCAATGATCTCTATCCAATCCCTCTTTTTGGTGTTGTTTTCCATGGCCGCCTCTCATCGTATCTTCAGGAGTCTTCTTGTTTTGTAATCTATTCTCCAATTCTGTTTTGTCTCAGGGGAATATATCCCGATCCGCTCGGAGACGTAGGAGACATTATTGATTGTCACGGCCAATTCGCGCTCCCCGTCAGGCAAAACCACCCTGTATCCACCGAATTCATTCGTTACCGTGTTCGCACCTTCAATGGCTATGGCTGACTTTGCCACCGGTCTTCCGTTGTCGTCTATTATCCGTCCGAACAGGGCGCCTGCCCCGGCGGTATCCGAAAGGAGAAGAACAATCGCCAAGCTTAAGAGAATCGTTTTCATAACAATGCTCCTTATCAATCTAAAAGGGTTGCATGGTTAATAGTTCAATACGGCCTCTCCTCAAAACTGAAAATACCATTACGAATAAATGCCGTTCAGGATATTTTTCAATTCACCCACTTCAGGTATATTCAGCTTTTCAATATCCCGTGTCATGGGAATAGATACGCCTTTCTCCTTAGCAATCTTCTCGATCTCCGCTATCTTCTTATTGATCTTCTCCCACACATTCTCCTGAACGACTTCATTGCCGATGTATACGGCGCTGCTTATGCCCATCAATGCTATCAGGTTATCCGGTATTTGGGGAAAGGAATATTTCTTCGCGATCTCTACGACGACTATAAAGGCGATCAGCAGCGTGAATACAAGCATCTGGAACTTGAAAATGTTCGGGCATCCCCCCGTTGATATGAGATCATTTAAGTTGGGGACCCTCTTCTTTTCCACAAGATTCAAATATTTTGCCGGGACTTCCTGCATTCTGGCGATCGCGTTCATCTTGGATCCTATGGCGGTGCCTCCGCCTATGCCCAAAAGGGTCAAAACCTGAGCTGTAATGTCGAGAAAGCATCCTGTCAGCCAGTATACGTAAACGAGGCCGAAAATAGTCACATACGTCCATATAAGAATCTGGGTAATGGAAATGCTGTATGACCCTATGGGAGTGATCGCAAAATTTAATGGGTATAGGAAAAACCTGTTCCACCTACCTCTTTTCGCCCATTCTTCCCTGCTCCTGTCCTTTTCCTCATCAAACCCGGGTATTCTCTTAATAGGATTGGGTTTCAACAATGCGATAAGGAAGAATGACAATAATACAACAGCAATTCCCCACCTGTATGCCCAGCTCACGCTTGGTATCGATACAGGAAAAAGAAAATCATGCCCTTTGTATTTTATGCTTAATAGCCCTCTATAGGGGAAAAGTACTCCGCTCCAGGCAGACTGTTTCCTGATATCGCTGATTTCTTTATATTCGGGAAATGCAGCCTCGATAAAACGTCCGTCATCTTCTTTTTTAAGGCCGATAATTTTTATGTTTTTTTGTTTTTCCTTTGCATCTCCCGTATAAACGAGAGTGATCCGCACCTCCTCTGTTTCATCGAAATTCTTATCCACCGCTATCCTGAAAGATGTACCGGGCACTATCCTGTTTTTTGACAGCATGAAAGGGTTTACTGATAGTATCATGGATGAGTCATCGGTTTTTTGTGCGGCCGGCATTTCTTGAGACAGACCTGAAGATAAAGGCAGCACAAGGCAAAGGAGACAAAATACCCCAATCATCGTCGTATTTCTCATATTTCCTCCTCAGCAATTGCGCCGTCCTTTTCAGGCAGGCATATGTTTTGTTTGAGGCCTAAAAACTTAGGCATTTATAACTTGAACTATTCTATTGCCCGATCCTACTGTCTGAAGTTCGGGAAGTCCCTTATGCCCACCGGTAAATACCCATCTCCTTTCCTGAGATGAGGCCGATTTCATGGCCTCCGTTTACCCATGAGCCGCAATCCATAAGATAAAAGGTATTGCCTCCTCTCGGCATTTGCACCAACCGGGCTGTATGGGTATGGCCGATGACGCTCAGGGCGATGTCGATATCTCCGGCTCCGAAATGGTCGAGACCCTCTCCCCGGTTGTATTTTTCCATCCTGTTTAAATAGAAATTGAAATATTCATGGAAGTTGAAACCTTCGGGATTCCTGACAGGTGTTAAGACGTTGTATCTACCGAAGGCCCTCACAATAGAATCCCAGGTAGACCCTAAAACAATGTCGATGTCGGGCATGACATATTCCGCCATGCCGACTATTTTTGCGATTTCCCTGCCTATGACCCCGGACCAGGTTTCCTGATTGTTTGCAAAGTCCGCCTGAAAGCCGTGTTCATAGATCACCCGTACTTTCCCGTCAGCCCTGGAATGATGACGCCACTTGCGTCCGAAGGTTTCCCCTTTGTCCTTATACCAGCGTACAATATCGATGTCATGGTTTCCCATCACATAGACGGTCTCCAACCTATCCATAAGGCCCACTATATCCGTGTAGGCTTCCATGATCAGATTGGTATTCCCCTTCGCCTGCCAAAGATCGAACATGTCTCCGAGCTGAATGATTTCGAGGGCCTCTCCTTCATCTCTTTGGAGGGCCACAAGAAAATCGAGAAAGTCCAAAAACCTTTCTGCATACTCGGGGTGATTATCCAAAAAATCGTCATTTGCTCTTCTTTCAAGGAGGTGCATGTCCGGGATGCAGACCGTAAGTTTCTCCGTTAAACTCTTGTCAGATGTAATCCTCAGGTCTTCATAAAGCTTCATCCGGTTCCCCGGTCTTTTCAATAGATCATCCACGCTTAACATCTTTGCCCCCTTTTACTTTTTCCTGCATAGCTCAACCTTTGTCACTACTTCGCGGAAACGAATCTTATCCCCTTCCGTTACCTCCTTCCTTTCCGTGAAAAACAGCAGAATTTTGTCCTTGTATCCTCTGGTATTCGCGCTCAGATTGCTGCTGGGTTGAGGAATGGGATGGATATCGGGCGCCCCGAAAGTTTTAGAAATAACTTTCCAGTCCGATCCCTCCTTGTATTCGATGCAAATCAGGTCTGCCTTTACTCCTTCAAGGGTATCAGGTTTTTGAATAAAGGAGCATGATGCAAGAAAGATCGAAAGGAAAAGGCAATGCGTAAAACACCTCATCACAGTCTTGCCCATGAATTATTTCCTCCTTCCTTTGTTTTCCAAGATATTCTTTGGAAAAGCTATGACCCTTGCCCTCCCCTCAAGGGAGAGGGCAAGGGTGAGGGTGAGCGAGACATTCTTATCCATGGAATCATTTTTTATTGCTTGAGATATTTATTTAAGACGTTCCTCCGTAATACTTTCGCCCCATTCTCGAGTATTGAATCCGGAAAGCCATGCGCCCGTTTTATCTTCACGTCCCGGTCGAAGGGATTTTTCGTCTTATAGATACTGATGTATTCCTCCGCCGTAACGTCATGTGTGACGAGAGGAAGATGGGCCCAGCCGTCTATGGGTATCGGAAAATCAGAGCCGTTCACGAGCCATTCCGGCGGGAAGGTATCAACTATTTCCCTGATATAAGGAATCCGTGTCGATAACGAAAGTGCGGAGATGTCAGCCCATAGCCTGACATCTCCGGAAGAATTGTAGCTCCTCATGAATGCGAGGAAATCTTTCGTCACGTTCCGGTCGACGACGGGAAACACGGGAGAGGCGCAATGCGCCGCGATCACCATTACGCCGGATTCAAGGAGCTTCTCAAGATTTCTGAAATTGTCCAGACGCGTATTCCTTATGCCCTCGGGGAAGGAGTATTCCGGTCCGACATGACAGAGCAAAGGCATTCTGGCCTGAGAAAGAGAACGGAAAAAATCCCTGTGTCTGTCATCTTTAAGGTCGATGTGCTGCGTGGAGGGGATCAGCTTTATAAGGACGGCGTCTGTACGGTTAAGGACAAAATCCAGCTCAGGTTCCCAGTTTAGCCTGTTGGGACTAACCGAAGCGCCGAAGAGAAATTTCTTCTTCCGCTTCGCCGGATCGGCTTCTTTGCCGAGGCGGCTGTTCAGCTCCTGAACTTTTTTCCAGAGGAAGCTGTTTGATACCCAGAGGTCGGTCTTTCGTTCGTCGAGTCGACCCGTGTCTGTGGAAAAAACCGCGTCCAGGGCAAGGAGCACAATGTTGTCGATTTCGCGCGATTCGCTGAATAGCCTGTAGAGCAGTTCAAAATATTCGTTCGTCGCAATTATTCCGTCGCGGTTCAGATCCGCCTCCATTTTTTCAAGGTCTGTTTCGAGCAGGTTATAGAGTATTCTTGTGAACCAGTGCTGGTTGTCTTCCGCATAGCAGAATACATCATGATCCGCGTTCCCGATGTCTTTTCCATTCCCGGCGACATGGCAATGAATGTCGATTTTCATATCCTCACCTCACCGTATTCATGTTTTCTGATAAGATTCAACTTCATCTCTGTCTTCATGAACGTTCTTAGAAAGACCCGGTGGCTGTGCTTGAGCCGGACTGCGGAGTTGTATGGGAATTATTCGGATCAGGCTGCCAAAGCACGGGATCCTTCTTGATGCACTTCCAAGTGAACGCCGTATTTGCGGGGATGGAAAATGTCTTCGACCATCTCGGATAGGCGGTCGGCTCCAGTTTCAACGAATCACCCGTATTCCAGTTCCCCAACTGATTGATGCTGCCCGCCACGTAGACATTCTGTCCCCAGTTTGTATGTCCGTTGTCGCAAACAAATGTCACCTCCACATCGTCTCTTGCGTACCGGCTTCTGACAATCGAATAGGAGTCCCACGTGTTCTTGTCGGCCAGGGACTTGACCAGTTTCACATAT
>JBFLXP010000029.1:10953-15589 GCA_040757315.1 Nitrospirota bacterium | reverse complement strand
TTATTCCATAAGAGGTCACAAAAAATCTAGAATTATTTATCCTTCAATATTCAACGGTTACAGCATGCACCCAACATCCATCTCCAAATTGGTGCCCATATTCACATTTCATGCCGAACAGTATTGGGACAACCTCACATTTTCTCTTCGCCGGTTTGCCGCGACTCTGCGGCTTCAATGAGATCAAGCGGCTTTCAAATCTTTCCATGCGCATGCCCACCCAAAGTATATGTCTGTCCGATGCGAGATTCAAATGCAGATTTTTACTTACATTTCAGTAGTTGGTGCGACAAGAATGTCGTGAACGTTTATGAACAAGTTATGTAACAGTTTGATTTTGCTTCCTTTTCTATTGGCATTTGTCTTGCGTTCCTTTTATCAGACTGAATATCGAGGAGGGTTATATGAATTCTTTATTAGAGACAGACATGGCCGGGAATTTGATTAGATCAAGAAAACGGATATTCAATGCGTATCCGCTGCATTCAGGACTTTATAAGATCGATTTTTCCGGAAATCTTCCTTTGAATTGGGCGGGAGCATTGACCCGGAATCTTGCCGATAAAAATATAAATATACTGTCCGGCTTTGCAAAAAGAATAACTACAAGCCGATGGATGGGTGAATTCGTCGTGAATCCTTTGAGCGCCGTCACGGGGATATCCGAACTCGACTTCGCGTCACTCACTCGTGCAACTGCGCCACAACCCGACAATGGCAGAGTATCCATAATCAAATTTATCGTCAAGAAGTGCTTCAAAGCAAACGGTTCAATATATGTAGAGATAGAAGGCCGTGATCAAATAGGATTTCTCTCTGTCGTTCTGAACAGATTTGTCTCCTGCGGACTGTTTCCATGGGATTTCTCAATCCACACCGAAAATGGCTACATACAGGACAAGTTCCATTTGATGGGACCGGGAGGGGTAGACGTCTCCACTAAGATCATGAAGCTCCTGGAATCGAAATTGAATCAGATGGTGATATGATCCACAATCGTGCGCTTTTGCGGTGCGCTTCCCTTGGATTTTTAGCGCCGTTTGTCTTCTTATTCTTTTCTCCCTCAACATGCAACGAACCGATCCAAGTCCTGCAAGCATCACAAAGACTATTATGCCCCATTCGGTCATGGTGGGGATTGCCTGAATATTGTTTTGAGCCGTAGCAAAGGTGCGGTCGCTTCCAAAGGATGTTCCATTGACGTTGGTAGCCGTGACGCGATAATGATAGGTGGTGGCGGGCAAAAGGCCCGCTATCGAGGCGCTGACTTGCTGGTTTAAGGACCCGTTAATCGGGCTTTGATCGGCTGTAACCTGGCTTCCATATGCATCGGTAAGACCGTATTCAAAGGAAACCGTTGTCTGCAGATTCTTTGGATTGACCATTCCGTTCAAAGTAGCTGTCGCGCCGGTTACATCGGTGGCACTGCCGGTTGAAACATCCGACAGAGCATCGCTGATTTCCTCTTCCGTCAACGTTTCGTTCCAAACGCGAACCGATCTCACAGTTCCACCGTTCGTCCACTCACCGGAAGTCGCATTATCATCCATGAATAGCATGAACTGGTATTTCCCGGCCACTAAGATCGGCACGGAAGCGTCCCCCGGATCATTATTTTCATACACTTTAGTCACGGTACCGTCGCCTTCGACAACGTAGACTCTGATAATGTCATCCGGACTGCGAACAAAAACAAAGTCATAGAAGGTATCGGCGATGTATGTGATCGCGGTGTTGGAACCGAAGGGATAAAACTGGAGGTTGCTGTTATAAAAATAGAGCCCGTTATCGTCCGACGGACCCTTAAAAGAGACAATTTTCCTCCAGCTTGGTCCTACCTGGTTAAACTCGATCCGAAACCCGAGAGAATAGTTTTGCGGATCGGCGATATCCGTATTCAGAATCAGTCCTCCACCCGGATTCGCTGTCGCCGTCCACCACCATTCACTCACACCGAATCCGCTTGTCGCGGTATTGGGATGAACGGTCAATGGATCTCCGCTCCCGACGGTATCGTTCAGATTGCCGTCAAAATCGTATTGGTGGATCAAGACCGCCGAATGGAGTGGGTCAGGCAAAATCAGTAGAAGGGAAAAAAGCAGAAGGATCGCAGAAAGAAGGATTATACCGGTTTTTTCAGAGGGGCGAAATGATTGGAGGTTCATTTGTCGACTCCTTATTTTATAAATTTCTAAATGAGCCCATGAAATTGACGTATGATACAGAAAGGGGCGGTATAAATCAAGCCAACGAATTGCCTCACGAAAAATCTATTTCAAAGTGAATCGTTGCCTCATTCATATATAACAAATTCATCGCCTTGCACCCCCTACCCAGGTAGGATGTAAATTTATTCTTTTTGTGAAAGAATTGAAATTATAGGAATCCGATACTGTGGAAAGAGAAGAGAGAAAGAGCAAGAGAAGCCTCGTACTCAACCCTGTCAAGTATTTCTTGGTTCCGTCGATAGTAGCAAGAGCTTATAATGGGGTTATCGTTGACGTGAGTGATTCCGGGATATGTCTCCTAACAACATCTCATCTCAAAGATCGCCAGCGAATAATCATACAAGACGATGCAGATTTGTCCGAAAAAGCTGCCATTGTGCGATGGAGCCAAAAATATGAAGATACGCTTTACAAGGTAGGCGTGGAGTTTATTGAAGATCAAATTTTCATGAATATCAGAGACAAGAGGCGATATAGGCGGCTCAATGTCGAGAATCTGGATATACGTTGCGAGATGGCTTCAGCCAATTACATAACCATTGTGGAGATGAGTCTCGGGGGACTATTGATAGAGACCGATGCCAGATTGAAAGCCGGCGAAGGATGCACTTTGCATTTGGAACACGAAGGAAGGGGATGGCTGCTCAAGGGCTATATCGTGCGGTCAATATTGAAAAAATGGAAAGAAGATGGTCAAAACAACAGAATTCCGATTTATAGCGTGGGCATAAAAAACACAAGTGCTCTTAGTGAAATCCAGGGACTTCTCAGGTCTATAGGGCTGATACAGAAAGAGAGGGAAAAGGACGGATATCTTCCTTCAGACCTCGGCAAAGATATCCGGGGGAAAGATAAAAAGCATTTGGAAGGCTGTATAAATAGCCGGTAGGCAAACTCTCATATCGCACGCTACCGGCGGTGTACTGCGCGGGGGCAAAACTGAAATAGATAGGAACTATACCTTCTCTCTGTAAGCCATTTGACGCAAGCTCGTGATGTCGCGCAGTGGCGAGTCGCCAAACAGACGGCTGTACTCACGGCTGAATTGGGAGGGGCTCTCAAGAACGACCTGAAAAGCCGCGGTCGCTGCATCCATGTGATCGGTGAGCATCAACCGCCGCGCTTCGTTCAAACGCAACCATTTTTGGTACTGCAGCGGACTCATGGCCGTCAAAGATCGGAAATGATGGGGTCTTCATTCATTGGGGTCAGGTCTTGCCTTTTGATATTGTTGATACTGAATCATTCTTCATTATCCTACTAATCGTAGAATAATGCATCTTAAGATAGTCGGCTATCTCCTTCTGACTGTAACCGTATTTCTCCACTGCCTTCACGATCAATCCGTCTCGGCGCGCCTTATCCCTTCTTCCCTTTCCTTCAAATAAGCGGCTTAAATCAGGCCTGTTTATGTACCGTTGGCTCTTCGGTATCTCCTTAATATCTTCATTTTCCTTTAAGTATGGTCTGAACTTCTCGACGAATCCCTCCTGCCCAAGCAGAATCTGCCCCTTCATTTTCTTCCAGATCGGTTCCGCCCCTATCCCTGCATCTACGAATTCCCTGTACTTCCTCTCTGCCACCGCCCTCTTTACTCCAAACTGTCCCAATATCCATTCTGTCGTCAGGCAACTGGGCGAGGGTTCCATTCCTGCCGTCGCCCTGTAACTGCTCCATTTCCACTCCTCGGGTTTCTTTACCGCCTTTGCTCTCACAGGATTCAAAACCACATACCGGCAGACCTCAAGAAGATGGCTTTCCTTCTCTATCAGGACCGCCTTGTATCTCCCCTGAAAGATGTGACCAACCCTTTTGTGTTTCCTGTTGAATTGCTGTGTATACACTCCGTTTAATTGTCTCATGCCTTTGGATAGGTTTCCATCCGGAGTTTCGATTACCATGTGATAGTGGTTATTCATCAAACAGTAGGCGTGACAAAGCCAATTGTATCGTTTATTCACATTCCCAAGAATCTCAAGAAACATTACACGGTCTTCTTCATCCTTAAAGATAGGTTTTCGTGCATTACCGCGTGAGGTCACGTGATATAGGGCTCCGTCATATTCTATCCGCAGTGGTCTTGCCATGCAGTATTTATATCACATAATTGCCCTGAATAGCAAGATTAAAGACCTGACCCCATGACCGGATTTGCTTCTTTCCGAGAGAAGATAAGCTTCCTCCAAAGGTACCCGTAATCTCTGTTTCTATTTGAATGCTTGTGTTTTTGAGGAATTCCAAAGTATGCGGACTACAGGAAGAAGGCTTGTCCTTGAAAGGTTATTCCCCGTCACCTTGCTCTTATTGTCCCGGAGACTGTACGTTCGGCTTATTCGTCAGTTTGATTGCTTTGCAAATACATAAGAAAACGGTAGTGCTATCAGGTCTCCGATGATGTATGTCACGAA
>JBFLXP010000029.1:0-10943 GCA_040757315.1 Nitrospirota bacterium | reverse complement strand
AATTACAGTGAACAGTAAAGCATAAGGTGGAAATTTTCCTGCAAACAGAATAGGCAGAATCACGCTAATTAACCAGACAACCTTGTAGGTCAACTGAAGCATTAGAACAGGAGTAAATTTCAAAGGAGATCGCAGGCCCAAGATGGACAAGAGTGCGAATGAAAGATAGACACTACCAGTAACACCGAGGGTAATTTGATCTTGATTTGGCCAGCCAAATATTGACTGCATAACATCAGGGATTGCTATGATTCCTAATCCAGCGCCACCAGCACCGACAATAGTATAAACATACATGCCTTTAAGCCAACCCCACTTAACATTGACATCTTTAGCCATTGCCTTTTCCCTCCTTATCGAATACCATTCGTACTGCACACAATTATAACAATTCTTAGTTTCGTTTGATTCAGGAAGAAGGCTTATCTCTTGGATATTCGCCGTCAAAAAATAGACAGTCTATGCTCCATAAAATTTTGAAGGACCTCGCAGAATCTTCCATTCGGCTTCTTCTAACACTCCAATACAATCTTTGACTGTCATGCCGCGTTTGCCTTCTGTTTCCTTTTCCGTATCTCGCGGATTGGAGCCAGTTTCAGCCCACAACAGATTCGCTCCTGCTGCTGCTCCTATGACATTTGGCTCATGAGTGCAATTCCCTGGGATATCATATCCAAGGGCCAGTCTTACCACAGCAAGTATATGCGCCATTTTAGCTTCGCTGACAATTCCATATTTCGCCAGCTTTGTATTTGCAATTGGTATCCGTCTTGCTGATCCACTATATACAGGTTTCGCATCCCGGGTGATGATTGTTTTTTCTACCAGTTCCTCAACACTATGTTCATTTCCGACTGGTTCAACACAGGTCCCTAATGCTAAGCCGACTTCTCTCGCATGCCTGAACGTTTTTAAGCGGGTCTCAACTTTGATAGTGGTATCTCTTCCTTCACCCAATCGAACAGCATGATAAATGCCCGAAAAGCCAGTATCTTTCAATTGTTTCGCTTGTTCTTTTGTGAAATCCCCCACATTTGCAATAAGTCTTGTTTCTGGACGGAGCGATCGTCTAATTTCATGTGAGATATCGATAAATTTCTCAAAGGAATAATCTGCGGTGCTCATCACGAACACGGCGTTTGCTCCATCAGTTTCGAACTGTCTTGATTTCTGGACAGCTTCGTCGACTGAAATTTCAACCTTTTCCTTGAAAACTTTATTCCTCGCTGCAAAAGCACAGAAGGCACAGTTTTTAGGACATGGAGCTATATTCAATCCTACCTGTGCATGAACCTCTGCCAGACCATTGCTCGCTTTTTCACTCTTTTTTCTGGATGCTGCAAGAACTATTGCAGATTCCTCAGAAAAAAGAGGCACTTTGAATAATGTCGTAATCTCTTCTTTCGTTAGCAATATCCCATCTGTTGATTTCTTGATTATATCCCTTACCAAGTCGAGTGCCTCCTCAAAAAAAACAAAACCGAATAGTCTTGTAGACTATCCGGCCGTCATTGTTTTGATCGCCTGACTGATTACTCAGTCAGACTTATATGGTAATACCAGATGACATACTATAGCTGTTCCCGCATGAGAAAGCAAGCCCTATACGCAAAGCTTTACCGGTGAGGCACCGCTGGAATGCTACGAACAGTGTTGCCATTCATAGAAGCGTCAAAACTTTGTATGTTATAAGCCTCGTCATTACTTGCAGTTGAAATCACTTCCATTTTAGCAGATCTGATTTCCCTTTAGTTCAGGAAGGAATGGAGAGCCATAACGCTCCTGGAATCAAAGATGAAGTTGTTAGATCCTTCTGCTGCCAGCGGGTTTAGATAATTTCGTTAGCCTTTCAGCTATTTCCTTAGCATGCCAAGCTATCACTTTAATTGCATCCAAGATATCAAGAAACAGCGGCGACGCCTCAGGCGTGCATGACCCATCGATAAGCCTTTCTTCATGCGTGGCTGCAAAGCCGTCGGCACTCCAGCCCATCTCTGCTACTGATTCTTTCACATATTCCCTGACGATTTCATTTCTCGCCAAGAAAATATCGCTCACCTTTTTCAATACTTCCTGTAATCTCTCCAAAAGAAAGGTTATTTCCGAGGAAGCTCTATCGCTGAAGGAAATACCTTCCCTTATTTTGACCCTGGTGCAACGGACGATATTCTCAATAAAATGCCCTATCCTCTCTACATGCCCCGGAACACCAACATATACTCTTACTTCTGGATTTGCCTTGGCTTTCTCCACAAATTCTGCCGTGAGTATCTTTTCGCTTGCATTTATCTCCTTGATTTTCGCCTCGCATTCATCAAGTGACTTCGAAGAATTATAGATTAAGGCATTCTGCAGAAGATAAATACACTCCCCTGCACTTTGGTTCATATCATAGAGTCTACTGATGAGTTCTTTCAGGGATTTCTCTTCCATAGGGTCCCCCGAGATTTCTAAAGGAGTATTTATGCAAATCATAACAGAGCCTTTGTCTATTGGCAATGCTTTTTCCCAGTTGAAACCTACAGTGTCTTTAGAACGTCCGCAGATGGAAGGCTACAGGAAGTACATCAATGGTGTAGGTGTTGATTCCCGTGCGTCATACGCACCGATTCGATGCATCGAGTCATGTAGGCAAGGTATTACAGACATTCATGAGAGCAAACTGCCTTTCCGCGCTGTGGTGCGGATTTGCTTTTCCCGGAACATGGCAAACTTGAACTTTTCGGTAGACAGCCACCATATTTTTTGATATTTTTGATGCAGTCATTCGACAAAGCTTGAGAAGGCGGCATAGACTGTGATCTTAAGGGAGCTTGATATGAGAGACGAACGAAAGACTAAAAAGCAACTGATAAACGACCTGATTGGATTGCGGCAGCGGATTGTTGAAATTGGAAGATCAGAGATTGAGTCCGGGCAGGCCAAGGTGCGATCGCGGGCTCCGGAAGAAATATTTAAAGACATTTTTGAGAATGCAGCGGATGGCATTCTCTTAGCAGACGTTGAGACTAAAAAGTTCTATCTCGCCAATAAAATGATTTCCAAAATGCTGGGTCATGATCCGGAAGAGATGAAAAATATGACTGTCATGGATATACATCCCCCGGAGGACTTACCTTATGTGATCGAACAGTTTGAGAAGCAAATGAGAAAAGAGATCACACTTGCAAGAGATATTCCCTTAAAAAGAAAAGACGGCAGTGTTTTTTATGCCGACATCAATTCGTGTCCGGTGAACATAGATGGGAAAATATATCTGACGGGCTATTTCAGAGATATGACCGAACGCAGGATGTTCGAAGAAAGACTAAGGCATTGCGTCTCTTATGACATGCTTACCGGACTGCCGAATCGGGCCCTATTCCTCGAACAAGTGAGTGCGTCGATGTCGCGAGCAGAAAGGCAAGCCGATTACAAATTTGCCGTTATCGTCTTCGACGTCGACCGGTTCAGAAATATCATTGACAGCCTGGGCCATATTGCAGGGGATCAGCTTCTGATAGAAGTGGCAGGGCGATTGAAAAAGCATTTACGCTCTTATGACACAGTGGCACGGATCGAGTATGATGCGGCAGCGCGGCTCGGGGGAGACGTGTTCACAGTGCTATTGTCGGATATCAAGCATATCAAGAACGTGATAAGTGCAACCGAGCGGCTTCACAACTTGATGAAACTTCCCGTAAAAATAGACAACCATGTTGTGAACATCACGACAAGCATCGGCATAGCCGTGACGAAACCAGAGTACGAGAAACCTGAGGATATTCTCCGGGATGCCGACACTGCCATGAATCAAGCCAAGCAACTCGGCAGGGCACGCTATGTCATATTTGATGAAATCATGCGCGCCCATGCGGCTTCGTATTTGCAGATGGAGACCAGTTTGCGGCAGGCGATTGAAAAGAACCAATTTCTTCTGCATTATCAGCCTGTAGTTCTGTCCGAGACCGATAAAATCGTAGGATTCGAGGCCTTGCTGCGCTGGCAATCACCGGAGCGCGGCGGGGTGGTTCCACCGAGTGAGATTATTCCGATAGCTGAAGAGACGGGATTAATTATCCCCATAGGCAGATGGGCGCTCCATGAAGCCTGCAAGCAGATGCACGCATGGCATAAGGCGTTTCCTGACTTTTCGCATCTGACAATCAGCGTGAACATTTCGGTCAAACAATATACACCCGATCTTGTGAAGACGATAGCTCAAATTCTGAAAGAAACGGGTTTTGATCCGGCCTATTTAAAACTTGAGATTACAGAAAGCGTCGTCCTGAATAATCCTGAACCCGCGATAAAAATCTTCTCGGAGTTAAGGGATCAGCAGATAAAAGTGCAGATGGATGATTTTGGAACAGGTTATTCCTCGTTGGGATATCTTCCCCGATTTCCTTTCGATGCCCTGAAGATCCACAAGTCTTTCATTCAGTCCATGTGTGAAAATGAGCGCGCTATGGAGATAGTGAAAACAATCATTACACTGGCTCATAACTTGAAGATGGAATTGATTGCGGAAGGTGTAGAGACCGTTGAACAACTTGACGAATTGAAGCGGTTGAAATGCAAGTATTATCAGGGATATTTGTTCTCGAAACCTTTAGGCCGGCAAGAGGCGGAGGCTTTGATAGAAAAGAATAGCTGGCAGGGCGGACTCTCAATCACAGATTCAAGGATTTAGACAGGCCGGTCAGTTCGAAACGGAAGGTTATGTCGAAATCGCCGGGTACTTTTCTTACGGCAAGAAAGAAACTCCAGCACTGATGGTTATATTGCAGAGTCACGCCGACATCTCTTATTTGTTTTTCTTTTTCGTCATACCAGACATCTCCCTGCAAATAGAGCGGCTTGAAGGGACGGAATCCGATACCGGCGCGATATACACTGATATCTTCTTGTCCGTTATACCGTTGTCCGGCCGAAATCCTGGTGTCTGCCACCTTAACGGACATTTCGGAATTTATGCTCTGCAAATCCCCCTTGTGCACATCGTAGCGGGCTTCCATCTTAAGCGACAAAGGCCGCTTGACGCCGACTTCCACCTTGAACGGCAGGAACGGCGTGTCTCCCAGATATGAATCGAACCCCTGCGAAAGCCTCATCACCATGATTTCTCCGTTCCGGTCCCTGAGTCTGTTCAGCAAGGCGACTTCAACCGTCGATGTTTTTTTGAAAAGTTCCGCAGAGTCGAAAATCAGGAGATCGTTTTCCGAGTTCGTAACGAGTGAATACCCGACAGAAGGCTCCATGATGTGAGTAAACGAACCATATTTCCTGAACAACCTCATGTGAGCGGTCGCGTTGTATTCGAAGGATTCCCTGCTAAGGTCTTCGTCCGAGGCATCGTCACGGAGTGAATAAGCGGTCTCTCGCAAACCGACCGACTGGGTCAATACGACATCTCTTCCGAGGGTATGGAAGATTCTCGGATAAACATCGATCCTCCTTCCGGACACGTCTCCGTCGCTCCAGTAGTTCGAGAAAGCAGCAGAGGCGGAGAACCAGAAATCTCCGTATTTTGTGGGATTCAGAAAATAGCCGAGCTCAGGCAGCCGCTGCGCCGGCGCCGGCGCCGGTTCTTTCAGGTCGACCCAGTACTGAGACAGTAAATAGGCCCGGGAATTCCGGAAAGGAAGAGCTATCTCTCCCGCTGATTCCAGAAAACGGTTCGAGCGGATAGAGAGATTAGGGTTGAACTCCCGGTAATAGTCTTTTTCATTAATGTAATTAACATTCAGGAATCCCCCGATCGTCTCCGCAGACCTCTGATTATGAAACCCCTTAAGTTCAACGAAGTCCCTGTTCAACTCACTGTCCCTTATATGATAGACCCACCAGGAGCCTGCTATGTTCGGCGCAACGTACCTGTATTCCAGTCCCTGCCCCATTCCCCGTTCTGAGTATTCGTCCATTACCACCGTCGCGTCGCTGCTTTCGGATATCACCAAGTAGAAAGGTATCTGGAGAAAAGTGCCCTTTGCCGTGCTGTAACCGAGATCGGGCATGAGAAAGCCGGTCTTTCTCTCTGTCAGAAGCGGAGCCCGGAAATAAGGAGTATAGAGAACAGGAATGTTCTTTATCCGGAACGTGACGTCTTTGGCCTTCAATTCTTTGTCTTGGATGACCGATACCTTCCGGCCCCGGAAGCACCAGGAAGGCGATGGGCCGTCACAGGTCGTGAAAGCCGCCTCCGGACTGAAGTAGTATGTTTCTCCCCGCTTTTCGATCTCCTTTCCGGAGATACGATAATTGCCTTCTCTGAAAAGTATTTCCGCCCCGTAAAGCTTTCCGGTTTTCTTTTCGAGATTCATCTCGGCTCTTTCGGCTGTGATCGCCACATCCGCATCATTGTAGACCACCGATCCCACGGCAACCGCGTCTTCCGTTGAATCGTTGTAAATAACCTCATCAGCTTCAAGGACCGCGTCGTCCCGCCGGATTTTCACTGAACCTTTCAATGTGTAAAGAGAGGTCTTTTTTGAGTAGTCAAGGGATTTGGACGATATGACCGTCTGTTCATCGGCAAAACAGCAGATAGTGAAAAGTGAAAAGTGAAAGGTGAAAAGTGAGATCAAGAAAAGCGTGTATTTGTATTTCTTGCTTTTTTCCGCCGGACGGTTCATTCAGATCTCATTCCCTCAGGCCGGCAAAGATCCCTCTATGTCCCAGCACTTCCTGCGCCTCTCCAAGCGTGTAGAATGAACCCGTAATAAGAATGAGAGAATCATCCCCTCCGGAGGCCGCAAGACTCCCGGCCAGTGCTATTGCCTGCTCAACCGACGATGCGGCAATCATGCCGGAATGCCCGAGGGAAGCGGCAATCTGCAAAAGCATTTCCGGCGGTGCCGCCCTGCTGCAAGAGGGAGAGGCCAGAATAACTTCCGATGAAAGACTGAGCAAAGGTTCCATGATCCCTCTTATCTCCTTGTCCGACATGACCCCGAGGATGATTATGATTCTCGGATATTTCTTGAGGAAGGTCTTCTTGAGAGACCGGGCGAGGGATAGCGCGGCTGCGGGATTGTGTGCGCCGTCAAGCAGAATGGG
This sequence comes from Nitrospirota bacterium, assembly GCA_040757315.1. GTDB lineage: Bacteria > Nitrospirota > Thermodesulfovibrionia > Thermodesulfovibrionales > SM23-35 > JAKLQR01. The sequence goes on along the minus strand of JBFLXP010000029.1, from coordinate 3,905 downwards.
AGGCGAGCCGTCGATCATTTGAAGACGCCCGGGCCATCTGACGCCCCCGAGTCCGAGACGGATATGCCTTTCAGCCTCACCCTCGCTCCGTGCTAATCTCTTCAAACAAAGCATTGCCGCCGATATGGCGACAGAGGCATTTTCCATCTGATGTTCTCCCGTCAGCGGCACGAAGACATCATTCAGCGAGAACGTCCCACTGTAATCGAACTCTATGCCTTTGATGTCCTCACCCTTCAATACGGAAGAAAAATCACGTCCGTAAAAAAAGATATCCGCGCTCTCTTCCCGTGCCTTATCCTTTATGACAGCTTCGGCTGCCGGTTCCTGGCGGGAAGAGACTACGGGCGTTCGACTCTTGATGATTCCTGCCTTTTCATGAGCAATCTCTCCGAGTGATGTCCCCAGAAACTCCTTGTGGTCATAACTGATGCTTGTAATGACCGATACCAGAGGGTGAACTATATTTGTCGCATCGAGTCTGCCTCCCATACCCGTTTCGAACACCGCGACATCCACGCGCTTTCTGCTGAAATAGAGCATCGCCATGGCGGCCACCACCTCGAAGAACGTTGGAGAAAAATCTTTTTGCTCCCCGACAATGCTTTTCACCTCGCCGGCAAGGTTGACAACCTCGGCTTCGGTTATCTCCTCTCCGTCGATTCTGATCCGCTCGGTGAAACTCACAAGATGGGGCGAAGTGAACAAACCGACCCGGAACCCCGCTGCACGGAGCACCGACGCGATCATTGCAGACGTTGAACCCTTGCCGTTCGTGCCGGCCACATGCACCGACCGGAAGGATTCGTGGGGATTGCCGAGCAGAGTCGCCAGCCTGGTTATGTTTTCAAGGCCGAATTTAATGCCGAACTTCCGGAGATTGTAGAGATACTGGACGGTCTCTCGATAGCTCATAGGAGGAGTTCGAAGAGTTTTGCAAGCGTATCTCTGAGGTTCTTCCTGTCGATAACCATGTCTATAAGACCATGGTCGAGAAGAAATTCCGCCCTCTGGAAGTCGTCGGGCAGCGGCTGCTTGATCGTCTGTTCGATCACCCTGGGACCGGCAAAACCGATCAGACTTTTCGGTTCGGCGATAATGATATCGCCGAGGGTGGCAAAGCTGGCTGTGACGCCTCCAAAGGTCGGATCACAGAGAATGGATATATAGAGAATCCCGTTTTCCTTGAGCTTGCCGACAGCAGCGGATACTTTTGCCATCTGCATAAGTGAGAAGATGCCCTCCTGCATTCGCGCACCCCCGGATGCTGAGATGGCCACGAAAGGCTGTTTCTTCTCAAGGGCTCTCTCCGCAGTCCTCGAAACCTTTTCTCCGACGACGGACCCCATACTGCCGCCCATAAAATGAAAGTCGACGATGGCAAGGCAAACAGGATGCCCCTTGATAAGCGCGTCGCCGGCAATGACAGCCTCCGTGAGGCCGCTTTTCTTTTGATTCTCCCTGATCCGCTCCTTGTATGAGACGGAATCCTTGAAATTAAGTGGATCCAGCGACAGGAGATTATCGTCAGTCTCCGAAAAGCTTCCTTCGTCCACAAGCAACTTCAACCTCTCCCGAGCGCTTATCCTGAAATGGTAGTTGCATTTGGGGCATATCTTAAGGTTGCGCTCGATCTCTTTCCTGTATATGATTTCCCGGCAGCCGTCGCATTTCACCCATAACCCTTCCGGGATTTTTCCCTTTTTGTCTGCCCGTATTTCTTTTGTTTTCTTAAACCACGCCATGACAAATCCCGTTCATCGTATGTCAGCGGATCGCTTCCCTCAGACCGAGGAGATAATCCCGGAGCCCGCCGGGGTCTTCAAGGGACTTCTTTATGATCGCGCTTCCCACAATCACTCCGTCACCTGCACGGGCAACCTCCGCAGCCTCTTCGGAAGTAGACACTCCGAACCCGACTGCTACCGGCTTGTTCGTGTATTCCTTTATTTTCGCCAATGACGTCTGCAGAGAGCCGTCAAGGAGAAGCGATGAGCCGGTTATGCCCGTGATGGAGACATAATAAATGAAGCCGCCCGACGCCCGGGAGACAATCTTTATTCGCTCGTGTGTGGATGTGGGCGCAAGGAGGAATATTGTATTCAGGTTCGCCCGTCTCGCAGCGTGCCGGAGGTCATCCGCCTCGTCAGGCGGCAGATCGGGAATAATGACTCCATCCACTCCGGCGCGAGCCGCGTGGTCAACGAAATTCTCAACGCCGTATTTGAAAACCGGATTGAAATAGGTCATGAGGATCAGAGGTATCTGCGTAACTCTCCTTACATCTTCGACAAAGGCGATGACTTTTTTCAGGATGGTTCCGCCGGCGAGCGCTCTTTCCGAAGCGCGCTGTATCGTCGGTCCGTCCGCCAAAGGATCAGAGAAGGGGACGCCTAGTTCGACAATATCGGCGCCGCACTGTTCGAAGAGAAGCACAATATCCCTTGTCCTGTCCAGGGAAGGATCTCCTGCCATGAAGTACGGGATGAATGCTTTTTTCCCGTTTTTCCTGAGCGTCTTGAAGGTTCTATCTATTCTTGTCAGCACAACGTGATCCCCTTGATTTCGGCCACCTGTTGGACATCCTTGTCTCCCCGGCCCGAAAGGTTGACAACAATAATCTTTTCTTTCGAAAGTCGAGGAGCCATCTTTACGGCTTCCGCTATCGCATGCGCCGATTCGAGCGCGGGAATGATACCCTCTGTCCCGGCCAGGAGTTCGAACGCCGACAGCGCTTCGCCGTCTGTAGCATATGTGTACCGGACGCGTCCCTCGTCTCTCAGGAAAGGATGTTCCGGACCGACCGCCGCATAGTCAAGACCTGCTGAAACAGAATGAGTACCCAGCACATTCCCGTCGTCATCCTGAAGGAGATAGGTTTTGCAGCCTTGGAAAACGCCAAAAGATCCGCCTGCAAACCGTGCAGCATGCTCCCCTGTTCCTATGCCTTTTCCTCCGGCCTCCACCCCCACCATCTCAACAGCCTGGTCTTTCAGAAACTCGTTGAAAAGGCCCATCGCGTTACTGCCGCCGCCGACGCATGCTATAAGACAGTCCGGAAGCTTTCCTTCCGAGTCGAGTATCTGTCCTCTCGCCTCTTTCCCGATCACCGACTGGAAATCTCTTACCATTTCCGGAAAGGGATGGGGACCATATACAGTCCCGAGCACATAATGGGTCGTCCTCACATTTGTAGTCCAGTCACGCAGGGCTTCGTTGATAGAATCCTTCAGCGTCTGGGAGCCTGTCTTCACTTCGGTGACTTTTGCGCCGAGCAAGCGCATCCTGAACACGTTCAGAGCCTGTCTCCGCATATCGACCGATCCCATATATATTTCACATTCAAGCCCCACGAGAGCTGCGCCGGTTGCGGTTGCAACTCCATGCTGTCCCGCGCCGGTCTCGGCTATGACTCTCTTCTTTCCCATCTTTTTTGCCAGAAGGGCTTGTCCGACGGCGTTGTTGATCTTGTGGGCGCCTGTATGGGCGAGGTCTTCTCTCTTCAGATATATTCTGGCTCCGCCGAGATGCTCGGTCAGCCGCTTGGCAAAATACAGAGGTGTGGGTCTTCCGATATACGTCTTCTGAAGATGAATCAATTCCCGCTGAAAATCTTTGTCTTTCTTCGATGCACGGAAGGCGGCTTCAAGTTCACCGAGCGCAGGCATGAGAGTTTCCGGCACGAACCGGCCCCCATAAATGCCGAAATAGCCTCTGCTGTCCGGTAATCGTTTGATGGTGACCCCCTTTCGAGAATCTATTATAGCCCATATCCTCTTCATTAATGAACTACGCGCATATAGGAACTGCCTTCCATCGATTGGCGGAGGGTGTCGGGAGAGGTGTAATTTCTGAGTAACCCTTCGCGGAGCGCGGTCATGGGTTGGACAGCGGCATAAATCGCG
>JBFLXP010000028.1:0-15748 GCA_040757315.1 Nitrospirota bacterium | reverse complement strand
GCTGAGGATAGACGAGAATTTCTCCGAGGCACTGACAAACCTTGGCAGTGCCTACGCGAAAATGGGTAAATACGACGAGGCTATCAAGGAATACAGAGAGGCGGTTTCGAACCCGCTGTACCGTAATTCGGCGCTGGCCCTGTATAATCTCGGCATGGTATATTATAAGCTTGCGAGATTTGATCTGGCCCTTGACGCTTTCAAGGACTCTATACGGCGGCATTCCGATTTTCACAGACCGTATTACGGGCTTGCACTGACTTACAATGCCAAGGGCATGTACGGCGATGCCGCCCTGGCGATAACCAAGGCTGTGGAATATGATCCCCTTTACAAAGGGAACCGGGAAAAGGCGATCGAAGACTTCAAGAACAAGAAGCTGCAGGCCAAAGGCACAGACGAAAAAGATCTCGCCGACTATATCGACATTCTCAAGTACTGAATGCAGTTCGGGGCGTAGCGCAGCCTGGTTTAGCGCACCTGCCTTGGGAGCAGGGGGTCGGAGGTTCAAATCCTCTCGCCCCGACCATCAATTTTCTTCAAAAAATTAGAGTTAGCCCTTCCCAATGGGTTAAAAAGTATGGCACAAAATATTCATCCTCCATATCCCGAAGAAGCATCCCAAAGAAGATAAATATTCACCTTCTAAACAGGCCCAGAACCCCAAGAACCCTTGACCCATTCATCAAGAAGAAAGAGGAAGAACATCCCCTTTGCAGGAAGTATCTTGTGCCGGGTACGTTATCTTACTTCACAGGGAATGCGCTTTCTTGGTTTATCAGAATTCTGTTTGTTTCTCTGCGCAAGAGATATTAGCGGGAAACAATCTGCCCGCAGTGTTCACATAGAAACAAATATTATGCGTCTCAGTGGGCCGGTGCAACGTTCTCACAGAAATGTTGAGTTTTACATTTCTGTGATTATGTGGAGTTCCCCGTTATGTGAAGTAAACGTTTGCAACCATATGAATCATGACAATTTTCACTCAATCTACTCCACATAACGGGGAGGCTGTTTGGCTTCGATAAAAATGATATGTAAGTTGCATGACTGTGTATGAATGGAATAGAAGTCTGGGTACAAATCCTCTCGCCCCGACCATTAATAAAAATTTCAGAAACAATAACTTGTCATTCAGGAACTTCACATTCTGGCCTCGGGAATATCCCCGAAAGTGGTACGACCTCACAAATGAAGTAGTTTTGATCCTTCCGATATGGCATACTTTTTTGTGTTTATGTCTGCTATACTGTAGGAAAGCTGGAAGGAATGAAGTCGGGTATGAAAAAGCGTATTGAGTTGAAGTTTGAACTTCCTGTTACCATTAAAAAAAGAACTAAATGGTATGTCGCGTGTTGCCCAATTCTCGATGTTTGTTCCCAAGGAGAGACTGCAAAGAAAGCCGAAGCAAATCTTGTCGAAGCGTTAAAACTTTTTTTTATCTCGTGTATTGAACGCGGCACGCTCGATGCAGTTATGAAAGAGTGCGGGTTCAAGCTCATTAAACAACGAGATCGTAAAGAAATTCTGCATCATAGAGGGACAAAATTTATTAATGTCCCTATCCCCTTCCAAGCTACAGGCTGCCTTAGTGAATGCCGCGCTTAACCGCCGTTCATTGGAAAGTTCTCGAATGTATTTTTCGATTGGACGGATTTAGATTTGAGAGGGAAGAATCGGATCATCGTTGTTACACTAAAGAAGGCATTTATAGGCCTGTCGTCATCCCCAAATACAAAGAAATTGACGTTAGTATCATTCAAGCTAATATGAGAACTGCGAAAATGTCGCGCGAAAAATATTTTCACCTTTTGAATGAATGCAAGAAGACGAGTTGAAAGCTTTTCTGAGGACTATCCCGCACCTCCGCCCAGCACCTTATAAAGTGTTACCAGATTGATCAGCCGGGAAAGGCGAATGGTAATCAGCCCCTGCTGCGCACCGTAGAGAGAGCGTTGCGAATCGAGGACATTCAGGTAGCTTGCAATGCCTTTTTCGTAGCGCGCCTGCGACAAGCGGTGGCTTGCGGCGGCGGCATCCGTCAGAGATCGCTGGGCCTCCAGTTGCGCACCCAGTGTGCCGCGTTGCGCAAGGGCGTCGGCCACTTCCCTGAAGGCGCTCTGGATCGCTTTCTCATACTGAGCCAGGAAGATTTCACGGTCGACTTCCGTCACTTTCAGATTGGCCCGGTTTCGGCCTGCATCGAAGATCGGCAGGGTTATTTGCGGTGTAAAGTTCCATATCCCGGCCCCTCCGTCAAAGAGTCCTGACAACTGATCGCTTGAAAGACCGATGCTCGTCGTGAGAGAGATGCGCGGGAAGAACGCCGCACGTGCCGCGCCGATATCGGCATTGGCAGCTTTCAGGAGGTGTTCTGATTCCAGGATGTCGGGGCGGCGTTGCAGCACCTCCGATGGCAGACCCGCACCGAGCTCTTTCATTGCGGTGATCACATCGAGACCGGAGGGCAGGAGATCCTGCGGTACCGGCGAGCCGATCACGAGCGCCAGCGCGTTTTCATCCTGGGCCACCTGGCTCGTGAAGCGGGCAATATCTACCCGCGCCGAATCGACGCTGGTTTGGGCCTGACGGAGATCCAACTCCGAAGAAGCGCCGGCTTCGAAGCGGCGCTTGATAAGGTTGTACGATGTCTGCTGGCTTTCGAAAGTGTCCCGGGCGATTTTCAGGCGCTCTTTATCGGCGGCAAGGGTCAGGTAGTTGTTTGCAACCTCGGCCACCAGGCTGATCTCTATACTTCGGCGCGCCTCCTCGGTCGCAAAAAACTCCTCCAGTGCACGGTCCTTCAGACTTCTCACGCGGCCGAAAAGATCGATCTCGTACGCGCTGAAGCCGATACTCACGCTGTACTCATGAATCGTCTCGGACTTTCCAGTGCGGGAGAGGGATTCCGGCACCCGCTGTGCGATGGCACTGCCCGCTGCATTAACTGTCGGAAAAAGATCCGCGCGTTCAATGCGATATAATGCCCTCGACCTTTCAATATTGAGCGCGGCTATGCGCAGATCACGGTTGTTTTCAAGTGCAAGGGCGATCAGTTTTTGCATCTGTTTATCGATAAAGAACTCTTGCCATTTGATGTCGGCAGCGCTCTGCTCGCCCGGTTTGGCTGTGCCGTCCTTGTAAGCCGGGCCGCTCGGCCATTCGGATGGAACAGGCGCTTCAGGCCGCGTATATTTGGGAGCCATGCTCGCGCAGCCGGAGAGAGCAAGCAAGGCAATAATAACGACCACAATAAGGAGTCTACGGTCACGTTTTTCTTTTCGTCTCAATGTCTCAGCATTGGCAAATAGTCTTTTCATATTACTGTTCCTCCACAGAAGTGGCCACGGCAGGCACTGCTCCGCGCTGTTTGTATTTTTCCCTGCCAAACAGCCGTGACACCATAACAAAGAAGAATGGAATGAAGAACAGATCGATAAAAGTAGCCGAGAGCAGTCCGCCGGTGACGGCGGTGCCGATGGCGTTCTGTGCTGCGGCCCCGGCTCCTCGGGTCAAAGCCAGAGGCAATGTACCGAAAAAGAAGGCCAGTGAGGTCATAATGACAGGTCGCAGCCGGATCTTCACCGCCGCCAGAGTGGCCTCAACCAGATCATGTCCCTCTTTCAGTTGTCCCTTAATGAACTGGATGATCAGGATGGCGTTCTTGGTGGAAAGTCCCATCGTGGTGAGGAGACCGATCTGAAGATAAATATCGTTGGGCAACCCCCTCAGCGTAACAGCCGTAACCGCTCCCACAAGGCCCAGCGGAAGCATCAGCAAGTTGACAAAGGGGATGGTCCAGCTCTCGTAGAGCGCGGCTACGGAGAGAAATACCACCAGTAGCGAAATGGCATACAGTGCAGGGGCCTGTTTTCCTGCCTGTTTTTCTTCGTAGGAGAGGCCGGTCCACTCGTAACCGATCCCGGGCGGCAGTTGGGCAGCCATCTTTTCCATCTCGGCCATCGCTTCACCGGTGCTCACGCCGGGCGCTGCCTGCCCCATGATCTCCACGGACGGAATCCCGTTATACCGTTCCAGGCGGGGCGAGCCGTACTGCCAGCGGGCAGTGGCAAAGGCTGAAAAAGGGACCATCTCGCCGTTTCTGTTGCTGACATACCAGGTATTAATATCTTCCGGCAGCATCCGGTACCTGGCGTCCGACTGGAGATAGACCTTCTTAACGCGCCCCTTCTGGATGAAGTCATTGACATATGAGCTTCCCCAGGCGGTGGCCAGCACTTGATTGACATCAGCCAGATCGACCCCCAGGGCGCCGGCCCGCACATCATCGATATCGAGCTTGAACTGTGGGGAATCATCCTGACCGTTGGGACGCACTGCGACCAGTTTCGGGTTTTGCATGGCCATGCCCAAAAGCTGGTTGCGGGCCTCCATCAGCTTCTCATGTCCCAGGCCGCCGCGGTCCTGCAGTTGAAAATCAAAGCCGTTTGCCTGTCCCAGTTCCACTACCGCCGGAGGTGAAAAGGCAAAGACCAGACCGTCCCGAATCTTCGAGAATGCCTGCATCGCCCTGCCGGCAACCGCCGGTGCCTTAAGATCAGGGGACTTGCGCAGCTTCCAGTCCTTCAGCTTTACAAAAGCGATCCCCATGTTCTGTCCACGACCGGCAAAGCTGAATCCCGCCACAGTGATTATGGCGTCCACTGCCTGTGTTTCCCGCTCCAGAAAATGCTGCTCCATCTGCCTTATCACTTGTATGGTCCGCTCCTGGGTGGCGCCCGCAGGCAACTGGATCTGACAGATGATGAACCCCTGGTCCTCATCCGGCAGGAAGGCGGTGGGGAGACGCAGGAAAAAGAATGCCATGGCAGCGACAATCGCGCTATACACAATAAGATAGCGTACCGGTTTACCGAAGGAGCGCCCCACAATTGACTCGTACTGTCGTCTTCCGAGGTCGAACCATTTGTTGAACAAGCGGAAGAACCCTCTGAACCACCCGGTTTCCCCAAGCCTGTGCCCCTTTGCCACCGGTTTCAGCAGGGTGGCGCAGAGGGCCGGAGTCAGGATCATCGCTACCAGCACCGACAGGATCATAGCAGAAATGATGGTTATAGAGAACTGACGGTAGATCACGCCGGTGGAGCCGCCAAAGAAGGCCATCGGCAGAAATACCGCCGTCAGGACGGTGGCGATGCCCCATAGGGCGCTGGTGATCTGCCCCATTGATTTAATGGTTGCATCGCGGGGCGAAAGCCCCTCCTCGGACATTATTCGTTCCACGTTCTCGACAACGACAATCGCATCGTCCACCAGAAGGCCGATGACAATCACTAAGGCGAACATCGTTAAGGTATTGATCGAAAAACCGCCGGCCGCCAGTACGCCCATTGTACCCAGAAGCACTACCGGCACCGCTATTGTCGGAATCAGTGTGGCACGGATGTTTTGCAAGAAAAGGAACATGACGATAAAGACCAGAAAGACAGCCACAATCAGGGTCTCCACCACTCCCTCGATTGAAATCTTGACAAAGGGGGTGGTGTCGTAGGGATAGACCACCTTCATGCCGGAAGGGAAATATTTCGAGAGTTCCTCCATCTTGGCCTTGACCCGGTTGCCTGTTTCGAGTGCGTTGGCACCGGCTGCGAGCCGGATTGCCATGCCGCCTACCGGTTTCCCTTTGTAGAACGACTGGATTTCGTAGTTCTCGGTGCCTATCCTGCTCTCGGCCACGTCCTTGAGTTTCACCGTGGAACCATCACTGTTCGTGCGCAGAATGACATTATCGAACTGTTCCGTTGTCTGCAGCAGGGTGCGTGCCGTAATGGTTGCGTTCAACTGCTGTCCCTGGCTGGCGGGTGTGCCGCCGAACTGGCCGGCCGAGACCTGGGCATTCTGGGCCTGCACCGCCGCAATGACATCGTTGGTGGTCAGCCGGAAATTGTTCAGCCTGGCCGGGTTCAGCCAGATCCGCATGGCGTTCTGGGTGCCGAACAATTGCAGTTCGCCCACTCCTTCGAGGCGGCTGATGATGTCCTGGATGTTGGAAACCATGTAGTCGGTCAAGGCGTTTCGGTCCATGGAGCCGTCTTCCGACACCAGCCCGACTATCATCAGGAAGTTTCTGGTGGATTTGACCACCTGAATGCCTTGCCGCTGCACGATCTGGGGCAGAAGCGGCGTAGCCAATTGCAGCTTATTCTGCACCTGCACCTGCGCTATGTTCGGGTCGGTGCCTGCCTTGAAGGTCAGATTGATGGACACAGCCCCGGCCGAATCGCTGGTGGAGGACATGTAGATCAGGTTGTCGATCCCGTTCAGTTTCTGTTCAATAACTTGTGTAACTGTGTCTTGCACGGTCTGGGCCGAGGCGCCCGGATACACGGCATTAATTGTTATCTGGGGCGGCGCAATGGGAGGATACTGGGAGATCGGCAGTGTATTTATCGCAAGCAGCCCGGCCAACATTACCATAATGGCGATCACGATGGCGAAAATGGGTCGATTTATAAAGAATCTGGGCATGAAGCTTCTCCTTTATTTATTTGCTGATGCCGTTTGCGGAGCACCGGCAGGACTTCCATCCGCCTTGCTGCCGAATGACACGGCCTTGACCGGCGTTCCCGGACGCGCCTTCTGCAGTCCTTCTATGATGACACGGTCACCTGCTTTCAGCCCTTCACTCACCAGCCAGTTGTCGCCAACGGTCCGCACGACCTTGATTACCCGGGGTTCCACCTTTTCTTCGCCCCCGACCACCATCACCATTGCATTGCCGGCCGGGTCACGGGTAACTCCCCGCTGCGGAACAAGAATTGCCCGGTCGCTGACCCCTTCCTCCAGGATAGCCCGGACGAACATACCCGGCAGCAGAATCTTTTTCGGGTTCGGGAAGATCGCACGCAGCGTGATAGAGCCGGTGCTCTGGTCCACCGTAACCTCAGAAAATTTCAGCGTCCCCGGCGAAGGATAGGCGCTGCCGTCCTCAAGCAGCAACTTGACCTTTGCCTGCGCTGCACCGTTGCTTTTCAGCAGTCCGCTGGAGAGGTTCTGCTTCAGGCGCAGCAGCTCGGCGCTGGACTGAACAACATCTACATATATAGGGCTGAGCTGCTGGATAGTGGCCAGCGCAGCAGGCTGACTCGCGGTTACCAGAGCGCCGTTGGTCACTGATGACCGGCCGATTCGTCCGGAGACGGGGGCGGTTACCTTGGTATAGTCCAGGTTGATCCTGGCAGTCTCCAGAGCTGCCTTGCCGGCCTCTACATCAGCCTCTGCCTGCTTAAGCGCTGCGCTGACATCGTCGTACTCTTGCTGACTGACTGCATTGATTTTAACGAGTTCGTTATAGCGCTCGGCTTTGAGCCTGGTTGGAATGAGATTGGCCTCAGCCCTGGCAAGCGCGGCCTTTGCGCTGTTGTAGGCTGCCTGGTAAGTAGCGGGGTCGATCTGGTAAAGCACCTCACCCGCTTTGACGTCCGCGCCTTCCGTAAAAAGGCGTTTCTGGATAATGCCGCCTACCTGCGGTCGAACTTCTGCAATGAGGTAGGCAGAAGTGCGGCCGGGAAGCTCCGTGGTAAGCGCTACCCTTTGCGGCTGTACCACGACTACTCCCACTTCAGGAGGCGTGTTCGGCGCCTTCCCGACTTCGGCGCTCTGTTTTCCGCAACCGGACGTAACGAGATATCCGACAAGCATTCCAACAATACTAATTATCTTGGCTCTTCTCTTGGTTTGCACAAACAGCTCTGCGAACATTATGTTAGATTCCTCCTGTTTCTGTAAAAACTTGCACCCTTATTTTTTGGAATAAGCGGCTATTATTTCGTCTATAAAGGAAAGAGAGTTCCCTCTTTGCTCCATGCCCGGCACAAGATAAAACATTACTTCAGGTAGCCTCTCAGCAATCCATCAACCAGAGTGTGAGCAAGCACGTTCCGGTCGACCCAGGGGAAACTTTTTTTATAGATGCTCATCGCTATCAGACCGTGAGTTGCTACGGCAAGCGCCTGCGTCAGCATCTCTAAATCCATCTCTCGAAGTTTCCCTGTTTCGATGCAATCCCGTACTATTCCCTTAAATATAAGATAGGAATTTCGGGCCATCGACTCCTTTTCCATGAATTCTTCATGTGTGCCGTAAACATCGGAGCTCGTGAAGAAAAACACTTTATATTGGTTTGGATTATTGAAACCGAATTCTATAAGGTAAAGCAGAGCCCGCCGAAGGGTATCAAGAGGATCAACGGAATGCGCCCTAATGTGGTTCAGGTTGGCAATAAATTGCTCGGCAACTTCCTCACATATGGCTAAAAGCAAATCGTCCTTGTCTTCATAATAAAGATAGATGGTGGTCGGCGAATAATCAATTTTTTCGGCGAGTTTACGCATGGAGAACTTCTCGTAGCCCTCTTTTATGAAAAGTTCTCGAGCTGCATCGAGAATCTCCCGGCGGAACTCCGCCCTGTACTTGGCTCTCTTTTCTTTGACTCCCATGTTTCCTTAACCTTGATATTTTATATTAACACTGTTAATGTGCCCATTCATATTGTTTTTTGTTAACCTTAAACTTCAACCTCAAATAAACTGTGCGACTTTCTCTGAGTATTTAAAGTCATTTCAATATTGAAGTCGCCTGAAGTCTTTCCGCGGTCGACGCAGCTTGAAGACAACGGAGGGTGGCAAAAAATACACATAGAAAGTATTAATCCCAGCATTCCCAAGAACCGTGAGGTCGAAGCCTCCAAGGCCCATACTCGCACGGTTCACAGATTTGGTTTGTAGCGGAGGCCGGTTCTCATATTCTCGTTCGATTGCAGGCGCCATAGGAAATGGCTATAATTTGATGAAATGAGCAATCAGGCGGAAGAACGCAGAAAAAGCTTGAGATTACCCTTCCTTGAAGGCGTCTCAATAAACAATAGCAAGCGGGGGAACAGTTGTGATGTAAGCGAAGGCGGCATGTTCATCTGCACTGAGGATCCGTATGAAACAAATAGCGTAGTCAGTGTCACTATCCCTGTACGATTAACAGTAAAGGCAGTGGTTAAGCACCATCAGCAGGGGATAGGAGTCGGGGTTCAATTTATTGACCTCGACGATAATCAGAAATTTATGATCAATCACCTTATTGAAAGCGTTCGATTTGAATCCCAAATGGTTGAAAGTCAGAAGAAGCAGATTCTTATTATCGAAGACAACGATTTGACCCGAAAGCTTTATAAGACCAGGCTGGTTGCCGACGGGTTTTCTGTTCTGGAAGCAAGAGACGGTGTGGAAGGCATCAGTTTGCTTGCAGAGAATGCGCCGGACATGATAGTGCTTGATCTATATATGAAAAGAATGGATGGTTTCAAAGTGCTGTCGGTTATAAAATCATCCAAATGGGCAAATATCCCTGTATTGATTTTTTCTTCTCTTATCACCCAGGATGTCATAAACAGACTTATTGAGGGCGGGGCAGATGATTTTTTAGTCAAACAGGTAACATCACCCGATGAGTTGGCTAAAGCAATCGAAGCTTTCCTGGAGCGCAGTAAGAAATAGCGGATACGCTTCGTAATACTAATACCTCTTTGTGAAGCTCAGATGAATTGCCGGAGACATGGAGCAAGAAGTTTTCAGATGAATATCCTTCTGATAAAGAATGACGATCCGGAAAGAATCATTGCTGCTGTTCGAGAGCGCGTCTTCCGCGACTGCCCCCCCAGGGACAACCTGCCACAGAGCGCTTGTTTTCCGGTTCGAACAACTTTTGTCCGTTGAGAGAATTCGCAGAGGCCAGGCTAATATCTGCATTCTTTGGGTCAATGTGAAAGATGTGGTTCTGATACGGGGACAGTGCCTGTATTGTTCTGCCTTCACGTCTTGAAAGCATCAGCCGAATGAATTCCTCTTCGGTCATGGGTTTACCGAAAAGGAAGCCTTGAGCCTCATCGCAATTCAGGGTCCGGAGAAAAGCTAACTGTCTGTCATTTTCGACGCCTTCCGCAAGCACTCTCAAATCCAGGCTATGTGCCATGACTATAATGGCCTTACAGATTGAATAGTCATTGGAGCTTGTTGTCAGAGCGCTGATAAACGATTGATCGATTTTCAACCTGTCCAGGGGCAGAAGCTTCAAGTAGTTCAGGGATGAATACCCGGTCCCGAAATCATCGATAGCCAGGCCTATACCAAGGGATTTCAGTTCACCCATAACAGAACTCGTATAATCCACGTCGCGCATAATGATGCTCTCGGTAAGTTCAAGTTCCAGATTGGCTGGATTGGCGCCTGTTTCTTCCACTATTCTGCTCAACATCCTCACAAAATTCTTGCGCGTAAACTGAAGCATTGATACATTGACCGACACGCGAATCGGCGGCAGACCTTTCTCCTGCCACATCACATTCTGCTCGCATGCCGTACGCAGTATCCATTCCCCGAGCGGAACAATGAGGTCTGTTTCCTCGGCGACGGATATGAGCTGCTTCGGACTGATTGAACCCTTGTTATTCTGCCATCGCAACAGTGCCTCTGCTCCGATGGTCATTCCGTTGTTTAGATCAATCTGCGGCTGATAGTACAACAGGAACTCCTTTTGTCTAAGGGACTTGCGGATGCTCATTTCCAAAGAAAGCTTTTCCATGGATCCCGCGCTGAAATTTGGATTATAAAACTGGTAAGTATTCTTCCCTTGTTTTTTGGCCTGATACATTGCACAATCGGCATTTCTTATCAGAGTCTCCATATCAGAGCCACTGGACGGGAACAAACTGATGCCTACGCTAGCGGTGACGTAAATCTCATTTTCGCCAAACATAAATACCTTGGAGAGTGTTTTGTTAATCTTGACCGCAATTAAGGCGGCGCTTCTAGGGTCTGTGACCTCGGGAATTAAGACGAGGAATTCATCGCCTCCGAACCTGCTTATTATGTCACTTTCCCGAAGCGTGTTCGTCAAACGTTGTGCAATCGACTTCAGAAGCTCGTCACCCGTGGAGTGGCCGAGTGTATCATTAATAACCTTGAAACGGTCAAGATCGATGAACATAACAGCCAGGCCCCTGCTGTTTCTTCGCGCTTTCGCCAACTCTCTCCCCATAAGGTCTTTAAACAGTTTCCTGTTTGGAAGTCCTGTGAGGACATCGTAATATGCGGACTGCTTGATGATTTCCTCGTTGCGTTTGCGATCTGTGATATCTTCGCAGGTGGTAATTAAGGCGATCACTTCTCCATCGGTGTTGGTCACCACATCCGACATCAACTGGACCGGGAAGGTACTGCCATCCTGTCGTACATTGACGCTTTCCCGTCTGAAGCGTTTCAGACTTTTCAGTTGCTCTTCAGACAGGGGGTTACGGTCTTTTGGCAGTCCGAAGATCCTCACGTCCTGCCCGATAAGCTCTTCAACGGAATACCCGTGCATGGCTGCGTCAGCGGGGTTGACATGGAGTATCTTTCCCTGCTTGTCGGTGATGGTAACCCCTATTTGCATGTTCGCTATCGCTTTTTGCAGCATGAGGAGACTTTCCTTATTTTTCTTACGATCGGTTATGTCACGCAGGAGAATCACCGCTCCGGCATAATGTTTCAAGCCGCCGCCGATGATTTCGAGGGATACCAGACTGCCATTTTTTCTTTTTCCCGCCACTTCACCAACGCAAAAGTCATCCCGTTTGATGGTTTCACAGATATTCGGCAGATCCACGGAAGAATGTGCGTCAGATAGAAACAGGTTGATGTTGTTATGGATTATTTCGCTTATGTCATAACCTAACAGCGTACTCGCAACCCTGTTGCACATGACAACCCTCGTATTTGAATCAATAACAAGGAGCGCATAAGGATTGACGCTTTGAATGACGTCTTCGAGTTCACGCTTCTTAGACTCGGACAGCTTCCAACGACGGTATAGGATAAACAGAGCACTCACGAGGAACAAAAAAATACCGTTTATTACGGCTCTCGTTAAAGTAAGCCCCCAAAGAACTGTAATAACATGATAAATGTTGCTGCTGAAATCCACGGTCAGACTTATGAGGATGAAGGCAAAAGCAGCGCCCAAAGCCATCGCTATAAGGAACAATTCTCTTCCATTAGTAAACGTGGAGCTTCCGGAAAGCTTAATTTCCTGGTTCTTAAAGTGGTTCAATGTTACTCCCGCTTCTACCTCTATGTTAATTGTCGCTCGTGAGAATAAAAAAGTCATCCTACCTGGGTAGGGGGTGGTTACAGAGCCATATCTCTCGATTTACGGCATATTCTATTCTCTGCTATTTTCATCTCCCTCTTCCTCGTCCATATATTCCCTTTTCCGTTTCAGGAACCTGATAAAGCCATATATCGTGACAAGAGTGGCGAAGGCAAAGAGGATTGTATAGATGTTGTTGCTGAGATAGGTGACCCAGGTGTGTCTCCTTTTCAAGTTCGCGCGCCATTCGGATTCAAGATCGGGCATTGATATTCCCACAGCTTTCCGGATTGATTCATCGACCGAATAGCCTTCCCTCAGATATCCCAGTACGGACAAAACCCCGTCTTTTCCGGATTTCCGTTCCACAAATTCGATGAAGCTCTTGCTCTCTTCATATGCAAGCGCAAGATTGGGAGCATCCGAAGGAAATCTCTCAAGTTCTTCCAGGCCGATCAACCTGCCCGATACGGCCGCCCTGGCAAGCGTGCCGCCTTCAAGTTCGGCCGCAAGCTCTGACAGACCTCCGCTCGCCCACTGACACACGCCTTCGTCAATCCATCTCGGCAGGTTATCGGGTTCGATATACCGGTGAAGAAGAAGGTGGCAGAGTTCATGCTTGAGTGTCGTTTTGAGAGTAAAGGGCTTGGTGTAACCCCGTGAAGTATCGAGGACAATCAGATTCCTGCCGGGGACGGCAAATGCCACGACCAGATCGCTTCCGACCGTTCGCCTGAATTCACCCCTGTCCCTGACGAGAACGACCGTCGGCCTGAAATCTACGTTCCATCGGAGTCCTTCCCCAAGTTCGCGCCGGACAACGGTATACACCTTCGCAACCTCATGAGATACTTTCTCCAAAGGTCTCTCAAAGACGACGACCAACCCGGAAGTCTGCAAGGAAAGCATTTCAGCGGCGTGGAGGAGTGGTATTTGGACGAGCACAAAAAAAAGGATGAACGTGCATTTCATCATAATCTATTTTCTATTCCCGCCTTCTTATCATTATAGTTACATAAGAATAATGAGACAAAAAATGGAGGGTAGCACGAGAAGCCTTTCGCAGCGATACACTATGGCATCGGAAGCCACATTAGAAGTGGAGAATGAGGATAACACTCTTAGTGAAGCCCCGTTTCGTCGACACCATGCCCTGATCAAATCTCATCGCCTTGAAAGGCTTTGAGGGATGCCTTCCATTTTTGCAACGTTAGGATTATCTCACGCCCATTGCCTTCTCAAGACTTGCTTGTGCAACCTTGAAAGCATATAAGGCCTGGATGTAAGACGTTCTTGCGTTCGCAAGGCCCACCTCCGCGTCCGTCACCTCTATGGGGTTCCCTACGCCCGCCGTATACCTGCCGTTTGCTATGTCCAGATTCTCCCGCGCCTGTTCAACGCCGAGTTTTGCAGTGGGGATTGCATCTTCTGCAGCCCTGAGGGTCAGATATGCCTGTTGCACTTCGAGGAAGACCGTCTGTCGCAGTGACTCTTCATTCGCCTTGATGACATTCAGAGTCGCCTTCGCCTCTTCCACCTGATATTTCGTAAGAAACCCGCTGAATATCGGGATGGAAAGGGATGCCCCTGCGTTCCATCCGTGCTCAAGCGGAAATTGCTCGCCTGACCAGTTGTATCCCGCACTGCCCGTTAATACGGGATAATAGCCTTTCTTCGCAAGGTCTATGGAACTTTCCGCCGCCTGTCTTTGTGCAACAATTGATCGGACGTCGGGTCTGTTTTCATATGCTTTTGACAGGGCGTCTTCGGGAGTTATCTCATATTTTTCGAAAGTAAGATTTTCATCGAGTGCATATTCGGGCGCGTCCGGTATCCCCATTGCATTATTCAGGTTCACTATGGATATTCTGTGTGTGTTTTCAGCCCGTATCAGATTCAGCTTCGCGGTGCTCAGATCAACCTCCGCCTTCGTTACATCAAATTTCGGTCTGGTGCCTGCATCAAAAAAACCCTTGGCCTGCTCAAGATGCTGTCCTGCCTGCCTCACTGTATCTTCCGCAACAAGCCTGTTATACTTGGCCTGCACAACGCCGTAATAGGCCTCTTTGACCGCGAAGATAATCTGGTCTGTAACATTTTCAGAGTCCGACATTGCGGAATCAAGGTTGAATTTCTGGATCCTGACCTGTGTCGGTGTCTTTCCAAAATCATAGAGGGTCTGACTGAGACCGAAACCCGTGGAATATTCGTCGAATGCACCTCCCGTCCTCACGAATGACGCCCCCGATATGCCGGATGATGACGAAGACGAACTCCCGTTCGCCGGCGAAATTCTTGCGTAGCTCGCATTCCAGTTTATCTGCGGATAATAATTTGCCTTCGCCTGGCCGATCCTGGTTGCAGTTGCATTCGCTGCATTCCTGGCGGCAATAATATTAGGCTGCATTCTGAGCGCTAAATCGATGCAGCGTTCCAGATTAAGGGTCTCTCCCTTTCGTATAATTTCCTCCGCGCCGGCTTTGAGCGGAAAGACAAATATTACCGCTGCAATGAAACAAATAAACCTTTTCATTCTAACCTCCCAAAGGCTCTGCAATCTCAGGTTTCTTCTTGTTCTTACTTTTGCGGAAGGCAATAACCCGGGCCTGCAACGCATTAGTAACACACAAGTATAACAGGAAAGCCGGGACAGGCCTTTTCAGCCGAGCCTTATTTCGTCCGGCCTTTTGGAGGCAACGCCCAAAGCCTCGGCGAGTGCCTTATGCACGATGGACCCGCCATAAGTGTTCAGAGCGCTCTGCACAGCCCTATCCTCTCTTATGGCGTTCTCGATTCCATTGTTCGCAATGAATTTTATGAAAGGAAGCGTAACGTTGGTCAGCGCCAACGTCGATGTCTTCGGATAGGCGCCCGGCATGTTGGCGACCATATAATGGATGACGCCCTCTATCTCGTAAACCGGATCGTCGTGTGTGGTCGGCCGCGAAGTCTCGAAGCAGCCTCCCTGGTCGATCGAGACATCGATGATGACGGAGCCTCTTTTCATGGTCTTAAGCATATCCCTCTTTATTAGGACCGGCGTTTTGCCGCCGGGGACAAGGACCGCGCCGATTATCATATCTGCTTGTTTGATCTCTTCTTTGATGTTATGGAGCGAAATCGGCAGGGTCTTCACCCTTCCGAGGAACAGTTCGTCAATTTTCTGCAGCCGCTCCATGCGGATGTCCATGACGACTGTGTCCATCCCGAGTCCTATACAATCACGCGCGGCATTTGTACCTACGATGCCCGCTCCCAGAACTATTGCTTTTGCCGGCTCCACGCCAAGCACCCCAGTCGGTAGAATCCCCACGCCTCCCTTGAATTTCTGCAGGTAGTAAGCCCCCATGATCGGCGCCATCCTTCCTGCGATCTCGCTCATCGGCGCCAGCAGAGGCAGCGCGCCGTCCTTTTGGAGAGTTTCATACGCGAGACCGGTTATCTTCTTCTTCAGGAGCAGGTCGGTCAGTTCAGGGTTAGGAGCCAGGTGGAGAAAAGTGAAGAGAGCCTGTCCCTCTTTCAGGAGATCATATTCGGACGGAAGGGGTTCTTTCACCTTGACGATCAGATCTGCTTTATCGAAGAGCGGACCCTTTTCCACAATCTCTGC
>JBFLXP010000027.1:0-15824 GCA_040757315.1 Nitrospirota bacterium | reverse complement strand
TTAAACCTATTTATTAATTAAACCTGTTTAGACAACTCAATATGAACCGGCGTGAAGCCTCTAAAAAGGAAACCAAGCGACTAATATTGAAAGCCGCGCGCACACTATTTGCCCGAAAGGGGATGGAAGAATGTACCATCAGGGATATAGCCAGGAAGGCCGGCGTTTCACCAGCCTCTGTTGTCGTACATTTTAAGAGCAAGACGGCACTGCTTGAAGAGGCCCTCTGCGGAGACATCGAAAGCGCTCTGTCCGAACTTGCAGCATCGATGCCTGAAGACCTTGAACTCCTCGATCGCTTGATGCATCTATCGAAGGGGTTCTTGAAACTCTATGACAAAAACAGAGAGCTTTACAGGGCTCTGATCCGCTCTACAGTATTTGAGCCGGAAAGCGAAACCCCGATCATGTCAAAGCTGTCCGAACGGTATATCCAGTTCTTATCACGGATCATAGAGGAACAAAAGGGGCAAGGCATTGTTAGGCCTCAGGTGGCCTCCAGGATTGCTGCCGCTTCGATTTTCTCTTTGTATATGGGAGCGCTAATCACAATGTTTCGAATGCCGGAAATGACTGTTGATATGGTTTCGGACATTCTCGGTTCCATGACCGAACAATATCTCAAGGGCATCACAAGGACTCACCGATGAAAATATTGCTGATACAACCCGCGAAACCCGAGAAAGCGATAGGAGGCGAGGATTTCGCAATTTACGAGCCGCTTGCCCTCGAATACCTTGCGGCAGGAGTCTCCGGAAACCATGACGTCCGCATCCTTGATATGAGGCTGGATCATGATCTCGATTCACATCTTAGTGAATATCGGCCGGATGTTGTAGGCATCACGTCGTATACCGTTCACGTGAACGCAGTGAAGATGCTTTTCCACAAAATCAAGGCATTCAATCCGGATATCGTCACCGTCGTTGGAGGACACCACGCCACAATAATACCTGAAGATTTCTATACGCCTTTTATAGACGTAGTTGCCCCGGGTGAAGGGGTCTTTACCTTCAGGGAGATAGTGGAAAGACTCGAAAAGAAGGTGGAACTTTCGGTAATTCCCGGTGCTGTTTGCATGGAAAACGGACCTATCGTGATCTATCAGATGGGCCAAAATATCGACCTTGACGCTCTGCCTTTCCCGAGGAGAGATCTAACGGCTAAATATAGAAAATCCTATTTCAGTGAGTGGATGAGGCCCCTTGCATCCATACGCACATCGAAGGGGTGTCACTTCAGATGCCGTTTCTGTGCCCTCTGGAAATTGACCGGCGGGCGCTATTTTACAAGGAAACCGGAGTGCATTGTGGAGGAGTTGGGCTTGATCGAGGAGAAATATGTGTTCTTTGCCGACGACGAATCGCTGCTTGATATCAAGCGCATGGAAACTCTTGCAGAACTCATCGGGCAGGCAGGCATTGAAAAACGTTTCTTTCTTTACGGGCGGAGCGATACGATCGCAAGGCATCCGGAACTGGTTCAGAAGTGGAAGAAAATAGGCCTGGAACGGGTCTTTGTCGGGCTCGAGTTTATGCGGGATGCGGATCTGGACCTGATCCGCAAGGGATCAACCGTCGAAAACAACGTAAGAGCGGTTCAGGTACTTAAAGGACTGGAGATCGAAATATTTCCTATGTTTATTGTGAAGCCCGAATTCGAAAAGAAAGACTTCGCAGATTTAAGGAAATACTGCCTCGGCCTGGAGCTTGATTTTATCGGCTTTTCCGTACTGACTCCTCTACCGGGAACAGATCTATATAATGATGTGAAAGACAGGCTCATAAATTTCGATTACGACTATTTCGATTTCTTTCATACGCTGCTGCCCACAAAGCTGCCTGTACAGGATTTTTACAGGGAACTGATCGCTCTGTACAACGGCTCCAGGTCCCTGAGGAACCAGATCAAACTCATGCGAAGATATCCACTTCGTGAATTGCCGTCACTCTTCAGAATCTACGGCGACTTTATAAAGAGGCTGAAGACGCTTGCGCAGGATTGTGCAGGCTAATTCGATATGTGTCTATTCATGAAGTTGCATTTTGTCATTGTCCGGCTTGACCCCCGCATCAAGTACGGGGCAGGCTCCAATCCAGAATCTATTGAAAAAACTGGATTCCCCGATCAAGTCGGGGAATGACAGACCATATGAGTTTTGCCTTATGAATTATCAGAAGGAAGGCCAAACGCAGACCCCATTTTCACGTCTGGGTCTTTTCTTTTCACAGGTCATGTTCAGTATTATCACCCCATTTCTGTTGATGCCAAGAATAGCGAAATTGCGTATTGCCCGTAGTCTGATAGCCTTTTGTTTCGGGCGTGCATACGGCAATCGATATCAGAACATCATTGACACTTTCCAGGGACGATACGGCTCAGCAATGGCGGAGGGTTTGGCGAGGGCAAAGCAGATAGCCGAGAAGGATATCTCTATCGTGGCTGACTGCGGGACGGGGACGGGGTTCGTGACAAGTCAGGCAGCAGATTACTTTTCTGACGCCACCTTCATTGCCTTTGATATTCTACATGGAATGCTTATACAGGCTCGCGAAAATTGCAGGGACATCAACGCAGATATCCTCTATGTCCAGGCCGACACTTTCGCTTTGCCTTTGGCCGATCAATCAGTAGACCTGGTGCTTGTACAAAATACCATGCCCTGTTTTACAGAGTTTGCACGGGTATGTCGCCCCGGAGGGATCGTCATTTATGTCGACAGTTCTGCGGGATGGATAGCCAACTTGGCGAAACGTTTGGTGGAAAAACATCGGCTATTTGAAACAGTTGCAGGCGAACGCGTCGATATGGGTTTCTATGTATTGGCGCAGAAAGCCGGCGATGACAAAGAGCATGGCAAGTTCCGCGTGGAAGGAGAAACAAAGCAACAAAGACTGATCAGTTTGTTACATTGCCCTCTTGACAGAAGCAGAGTTGTAATAGAAGAGGACCATCTGCGTTGCCTTCAACGTCATCGATTTCCCATCCGCCATGGAATACCTGTAATGTTGGCGGAAAAAACAAGATCAGCACATTGATTACTGGTGAGCAAAAGGGGGGGAAGGCACTATCTGTAATCGTCTGCAGAGATAACGATATTGATTTTATGCAACTGGAAGGTCAGTACAAATGGCAGGAGACGAGTCTTCCGGAAATATCCCTAAGCTCCGGCACTACTTTATCGCAGGGATCAAATTTTTCCGGGCACCGGGGATGGAACGGACACCCCGAAGGGACGTCTATAGGGCTCGGGACTTCCGACCTGGCGCCGGATCCCTTCTGTTCGACTCGTGACTTGCGTGGCCTCGGTTCTGTCCCGGGCGCACTGATCTTTGGAGCTGAAGAGAGCAGCAAGTTCGTGTATGGATGCATCGGATTCCTGAACAGGTCATCGGTATTCGCGTGTTCAACCAATTTCCCGAGATACATGACCGCGATCTCGTCGCTGAAATACTGGACGACACGCAAGTCATGACTTATGAACAAAAAAGAAATGTTCGACCGTTTCTGCAAATCCTGGAGGATGTTCAGTATCTGGGCCTGAATGGATACATCAAGCGCGGAGAGCGGCTCATCCGCGACGATCAGCCTCGGGGCTACTGCAAGAGCCCGGGCGATGCATATCCGCTGTCTTTGTCCGCCGCTGAATTCGTGGGGATAGCGGTTAAGAATATCTGAATCCAGACCCACACTGTTCATAAGGTCTGTCGCCTTGTCTTTGATTCCGCTTTTAGCAACAATCTTGTGTATCTTCAAAGGCTCTGAAATAGTATCGAAAACCGTCATCCTCGGGTTCAGGGACGCAAAGGGATCCTGGAAGACTATCTGCACCGATTTCCTGTAAGCCTTCAGAGAAGCCTTCCTCAGTTCCTGAATTTCTTTGCCCTGAAAATAGATATGCCCGGATGTTGGCGTCAGCAGCCGCAGCACAAGGCGCGCCACGGTCGACTTTCCGGAGCCGCTCTCTCCGACGAGAGCAAACACCTTCCCTTCCTTCACGGAGAAAGTAACACCGTCGACCGCCTTAAGAAATCCGTCACGCCCCAGGAACGTTGTCTTCACAGGAAAGTATTTCTTCAGGTCGACAACCTCTAAGATGGCCATGAAATCTCCTCTGAACGTATGCACCGGGCAAAATGATCGGGCAGGATTTCTCTAAGCGCGGGTTCCTCCGCAGCGCACGCGGGAATCATGTGAGGGCACCGGTCGGAAAATTTGCACCCCGGCGGAAGCTGATCCGGCCTCGGGACCGTTCCGGGGATGGGCTTCAAAGGGATATCTTTTCTCTTCGGCAGAGACTCCAGAAGCCCCATAGTGTAAGGATGTTTGGGCCCTTCGAGAAGCTCTTTAACGCCGGAGAACTCCACTATCCTTCCGGCATACATAACCGCCGCTTTCACCGCATTCTCCGCAATAACGCCGAGATCATGGGTTATAAGCAGGACGGCCATCTTTCTTTGTTCCCTCAGATTCCTGAGCAGGTCGAGTATCTGCGCCTGTATCGTCACATCGAGCGCAGTTGTCGGCTCATCGGCGATCAGGAGAGAGGGGTTGCAGGCTATTGCCGCTGCGATCATGACCCTCTGTCTCATGCCTCCCGACATCTGGTGCGGATACTCCCTCATTCGGACCTCCGGTGAAGGAATTCTTACAGATCTGAGCAGCTCAACAGTCTGCGCTGTGGCCTCCCTCTTTGAAAGGCCCATATGGACGATGAGCACTTCGGCTATCTGATAGCCGATGGTCAAAACAGGGTTGAGAGAAGTCATGGGTTCCTGAAAGATCATCGAAATTTCTTTTCCTCTCAGCCTTCTCATAGACTCCTTGTCAAGCTCGAGGAGATTTTTCCCTTTGAACATGATTTTTCCTTCCGCATAGGCAGCGGGCGGAAGAAGACCCATCACTGCGTGCGCTGTGAGGCTCTTTCCGCATCCGCTCTCGCCGACAAGACCGAACACTTCGGACTCTTCGATCGCGAGATTGAGAGAGGAAACGACTTTGATCGGCTTGGTTGGAGACCTGAACAATATATTGAGGTCCCTTACGTCAAGGAGGGACACAGCAGATTATGTAACCTCTTTCTTAAGAAGCTTCAGGTATGTTTCGGCTTCTTTCAGATTAGGGTTCTGTTCAAGGGCTTTCTCCCACTCCTCAAAAGCCAGGCCCGTCAGTCCCTTCATGTAATAACTCAGCCCAAGCTGAACCCAGGCAGGACCGTAGTTAGGATTCAATTCCTTAGCTTTCATGAAATGGACAATAGCTTCCTCAAGCAGACCGCTGTTCCTGAGGGCGACGCCAAGTTTGGTGTGGACATCGGGAAGCCGCGGGAACATCTTGATTGCTTTTTTGTATTCTTCGATCGCCTCGGCGTTCATCCCGAATTCAAGATAAATGTTTCCGACTCTGTAGTGCTCGTTTGCGATCTTTCCGGCAATGAAAGGATCGATGGCAGTCGGCGTGGGGTGAGCTATCTGCGCCGCACGGGCGAACACCTCCTGTGCCTTCTTGAATTCACCCATATTATTATAAGTGATGGCAAGGTTCAGCGAAGCTTCAGTATAGTTGGGATTCAGTTCGAGAGCCTTTTCGAAGTATGCTGCGGCTTGTCTGAAATCTCCCTTCTGGTGAGCGATGATACCGAGCTTATTGTGGACATCGGCATATTCGGGGTGAGAACTCAGAACGTCTCTTAAAAGGGGTTCGGCTTCCGAGTATTTTCCATCCTCGAAGAGTTCCTTGGCGTGTGTATAGAGGTCATGAGAAGATTCCATCTGTTAAAAAGTATAGGTAGTCCGGGAATTGTTTGTCAAGGTACGGGGACTTCTTTCTTGAGCTTGATAGAAGTTGCCAATCTCCGCCGGCTGTGCTACATTCTTGCTAAGATGAGCACGTTACTCAAATATCTTAAATTCGGTACTTATCTGCTTCAGAAGGAACTGATCACGGAACTCGACATCATAAACGCCCGGACCCTTCAGATTAAGAACAACCGCATGATCGGAGAGTTGGCGAAGGGACGAGGCTGGCTGATTGATGACGACATTACGCGCATATTGGTCATGCAGGAGGATTCCTACGAAAAGTTCGGCCAGATAGCGATAAAGGAGAATTATCTGACTTACGAACAGGTCTCAGAACTCTTGAAAGAGCAGGAAGATTCCTACATCTATTTCGGGGAAGCTCTGGTCAAGCTCGGCGCAATCAACGAATCTCAGCTTATTGAGGAGCTCAAGGAATTCAACCGCCTGAAGCTGGAAGGATTGCACTGAAGCTTTTTCCGCACATATGCCTGCCATCTGAAGTCGCCAACTGCATTTTTTTTCGGATTAACTCTATCTTTGCATGAAAGGGAAGGTCATCCCTCAAGCCTTTCAAGGCGATGATATTTGATTAGGGCATGGCGTCGAGAAACCAGGATGCCACTGAAGTTTCATCCTCATTTCACAGGTTCGGATGTGGCTTCCGATGCCATGAGTATCGCTGCGAAAGGCTTCTCGTGCCGCCCTCCCTTTCTGTCTCACAATTCTTACGCAATTGCAAGGTTAACACTCTTTACTTTCTACCCTGATGTATAGCCACTACCCCGCCGGCCAGATGTCTGTGAGTTACATCTGTCCAGCCCGCCGAGCCGATGACCCTGGAGAGTTCCTCAGGAACCGGGAAATCTTTGATTGTATTGCCAAGATATCTGTAGGCGCCGGGGTCTGAGCCGACTACGAGTGAGACAAAAGGTACGAATTTCGTAAGATAAAAGGAGTAGATTTTTTCGAAGACCGGATTCGTAGGCTGACTGAATTCGAGGCAGACGAAACAGCCCCCGGGTCTTGTCACACGGTGGAATTCTTGTAATGCCTTCCCCCTGTTATTTATGTTTCTTAAGCCGAAGGTGACGGTGATCGCATCAAATTGCCCGTTTCCATAAGGAAGTTCCTCGGCATTTCCTTCCCGCAAGATTATTTTGTCCTGAAGACCCGCTTTCAGAACTTTTCCCTTCGCAATATCGATCAGTTCGCGGGAAAAATCCAGTCCTTCGACATGGGCGCTTCCTTTCCAGAACCTGCAAAGCTCAATAGCCATGTCTCCTGTGCCTGTGCAGACATCGAGGATATTCCGACAGCGGACGCTGCTTGTTGCCCTTGCCACTTTTCTTCTCCATCCTATATCGAGACCGAGGCTCAGTACATGATTGAGCAGGTCATAGCGGCGCGCAATACGCGAAAACATCTGCGAAACTTCGGCAGCATCACGTTCTTTATGGTCGACAGTGTTCATTTTATATATTGCCGATTCTGTCATCCTGAGCCGGTCGAAGGATGATCATGGCCGTATGGTCGACATCCGTCTTACGCATTGACGGATCACCATGACAAATACAGACTCCTTATAATCATCAAGGAACAGAAGCCGGTTTCTATTTCAACAGGGTCTTCTTTCTCAGTCGTGAACATTCACATGTTTTTTTTGTTGGCCTTATCTGCCCCAAACTCTCAATAATCATCTTCCCCACATTCAAAGCCTCTCGATGAAAGATTTCTTTCAGTTCGGCATGGCTCCAGTCGGGCTCGATTCCTTCGGCCCTGTTGACTACAAGATAAATGCCTGCATAACACGCCCCGATTTCCCTCGCGAGATAAACCTCTGGGCAGAGGGTCTGACCGACGACATCGGCACCCAGCTTTTCGAGCATCTTCACTTCTGCCCTGCTTTCGAAATGACGCCCATCGGTGACAGCGTAAACACCGCGGCGGAGCTGCCTTTCGGGAAAAAGCCGCCCACTTGTTCGCGCGAGGATTCCCGCAAGATCAGGGCAGATCGGGTCTCGCATGATCAGAAGATACCTGTCGGAGAGATAGACGTCCTTTCTTAAGGAGAAGTCAATATAATCATCGGGGATGAAAAAGTCCCGCAATCCAAAATTCCTCGCAATAGAGCCGACTCCCCCCTCGGCAAGAATATCCCTGACTCCGGCCTTCTCAAAAACCCAGAAAACCTGTCGGGATGCGTCCGCCCTCTTCACCCCTGAACGCCAGCCGTGCATCTTGACGGTCAGCACATTCTCGCCATGAATCGAAAAAAGCGTGAATTCCGGGCTGTCGCCGAACGGGGTCCGGAAGATCTTTCTCTCCAGTACCTTGACCGTCGGGAGGCCGAGGTCCTCGGGAAAACTCAGGGCAAAGGTGCTTGATCCCCCAACGAAGGCTATTTTTGATTTAGGGAAGTCTTTCTTGGTGCTCATTCGATCTTACCACACGAAACTGTCCATAAACTCCTCCGGTTCTGTCCTTGTCCGGCTTGACCGGACAATCCAGTCCCGAAAGCTTTCGGGATTGAAAAACACTGGATTCCCCGATCAAGTCGGGGAATGACGGACAAGTTAATTCTCAGCTCTTGTACAAGCTCCGCAATCGTAGTTATCAGAAGACCCTCAATATATTGAACTCAGTGTCCCGCTGGGCCGGTGTCTTTCCGGCCTTCCTGATGAGTTCGACCATATCTTCGATCGTCATACGGTGCGAGACACCGGCGGCACGGACAACGTTCTCCTCAATCATAATGCTGCCGAGGTCATTTGCGCCGAAAGACAGGCAGATCTGTCCTATGTCTTTCCCCTGCGTGACCCAGGAACCCTGGACGTTATCAAAATTATCAAGAAAAAGACGGCTAACCGCCAGCATTCTGAGATATTCAAGAGACGAGATTGATCTGCCGCCAAGTGACGTGTTGCCCGGCTGGAACGTCCATGGGATAAAGGACATGAAACCCCCGGTTTTATCCTGAAGGTCACGGATTTTCTGGAGATGCATTATCCTTTCCTCGACCGTTTCGACCGTGCCGAACATCATGGTGGCCGTCGTCCTGAGGCCAAGCTTGTGGGCTTCTTCCATGACCTCCAACCATTCTGCAGAAGATATTTTTTTCGGACTGATCTTCTGCCTCACCCTATCGACCAATATCTCAGCTCCGCCGCCCGGAAGAGAATCGAGTCCCGCATTAATGAGACTCTGCAAAGCCTCTGATATGGTCATCCCCGCTGATTCAGCGATGTAGACAACCTCCGGCGGAGAGAGGCTGTGGATCCTGATATTGAATTTATCCCTTATTTCCGAGAACATTTTTGTATAGTAGTCGATCTTCAGATCGGGGTTGATCCCGCCCTGGAGCATTACCTGTGTGCCGCAGAGGTCAACTGTTTCCTTTATCTTCTTTTCGACCTCCTCCTGACTTAAGACGTATGCCTCCGGATGTCCCTTCGGCCTGTAAAAGGCACAGAAAGAGCACTGGTTCCTGCAGATATTCGTGTAATTGATATTCCGATCAATGAGAAATGTGACGATTTCTTCCGGGTGTTTCTGCCTGCGCACTGCGTCTGCCGCTTCACCGAGGTCGAGCAGATTCGCATGGTGAAAGAGCGATACGGCATCGTCGCAGCTCAATCGCCTCTGATTAGTTATCCTCTCAATAGTACTTTTTTTACTCATAAATTTATTCCCGCATGGACTGTTATGAATTGCAGTTCAGGAACCATCTTAAGCTCTCCTATTTCTGTCGCAAGACGGTAGAAATGGAGAAGGCCCTCCTGGTATGTCCTGTCAAAATCGAATCTGAGCGATCTGAAATATTCCATTAAGAAAGATTGACTGAAGGGTTCCCATTTCTCGGCGTATTCGGCGATTTCAGCAAGGTGTGCCATGGAATACTCCATCGATTTCTTGATCATATCGAAAACATGGCCGCTCAATTGACTCTGCGTCTCTGCAAAGCTGCGGCTTGCCGCCCAGACGGCGTAGACCATTTTTTCCCCTGTCAATTTCTTCCATTCGGCTCCCAGGTCGTAAACATGCAAATTTTGACTGTCAAAGGAATAATGCAGTGCTGCATCTCCGATCAGAAGGGCGGCATCAGCATGCTCGGATAGGGCGTTCGCATCAGAAGGAAAAACAAAATATTCGGGATATACGTGATATCCGTGGCCAAGGACAAGCTTCAAGAGCACGTGCGAAGTGGCGGATGTGCTGGTAAGACCGACTCTTCGTCCTGAAAGTTCTTCCATAGGGAATCGACTGACGAGAAGGATGCTTTTTACCGTGCCGTCAGAACTTACTGTGAAATCCGGGAAGAGGACGAGTGATCCGGCATTGCGGGCGTATTCGATGGACGATATCGGAGAGATGTCGAGCTCGCCGTTAATGAGTTTCTTGTTTAGTTCCGTGGGTGTGCCCTTTATAAGTTCGATGTCCAGAAGAGCATGACTTTTTACCAAACCATAGTAGAGGGGGAGGCAATTGAGAAACTGTATGTGTCCGACCTTAGGTCTCAACGGATGCCTCCTTATTCCCTCCGTCATAAACACGGACGATGTTGTACAGGGTATCACGCTCAACAGGCGTTCTGCCTGCGTCCGTGATGACGGACAGTATTCCCTCGCGCGATATGGACTGGTCCGTCTCCGCGCCGGCCGCATGAGTTATCTTCTCTTCAACAACTGTGCCGTCGAGGTCATCCACACCGAACAGAAGAGAGAGTTGTGCAACCTTCAGCCCAAGCATTATCCAGAATGCTTTTATGTGGTCGAAATTATCGAGGACGAGCCTTGCGAGTGCAAGGGTCTTAAGGCTTTCGAATGCAGTCGGTTTCTTATATTCAGGAAGCTGCGTGTTCTGCGGGTGAAAGGGAAGGGGAATGAAGGACTGAAAACCGCCTGTTTCATCCTGAAGCGCTCTGAGAGTAAGCAGGTGGTCGATCCGTTCCTCGGGAGTTTCCATATGGCCGAAGAGCATGGTCGCATTAGACTTCAGGCCCAGGCTGTGGGCCGTCCGCATGACTTTCAGCCACTCATCGCTGTTTGCCTTCTTCGGACAGACGGCCTCCCGTATCCGGTGGTTCAATATCTCGGCCCCTCCGCCGGGAAGGGAACCCAACCCCGCTTCTTTCAATTTGATAAGAACTTCCTCAACCGTCAGGTCCGCTGTCTTCGAAAAATAATCGATCTCCACAGCCGTGAAAGCCTGAATGTGAACATCGGGCATCTCCTTCTTGAGAATCGAGATCGCTTCAAGGTAATAGTCAAAAGGAAGGTCGGGATGGAGACCGCTCACAATATGGAATTCCGTTATGCCCAGATGCCTCGCCGACCGGGCTTTTTCGAGGACTTCATCAATCGTCATTGCATAAGCATCGGCATCGTTCTTATCCCTGCTGAAAGCACAGAACTTGCACCGGGATACGCAGATATTGGTCAGATTAATGTGGCGGTTTACGTTGAAATAGACGTGCTTGCCCGTTTTCCGTTCTTTAACGCTATTTGCAAGGCGGCCAAGCCGCAGAATGTCATTTGAATCCACGAGAATCATGGCGTCATGTCTTGTAAGACGCAGGCCGTTCCGTATCTTATGCTCAATTTCAAGTAAGTCGGATGTCATCATGTTCTTATCCCTTTCGATAACGCCAGTCACGAACCCTTGCTGTCATTCCGGCTCGTCCGGAATCTTTCTTCGAAGTTCGCATTGTCATACGCAACAAACAAGAAGGATTCCCGACAAGCGGGAATGACATAAAAACCTAAGGGAGCCATGATTTTAAGGCTTGAGTTACCGTCCTTTCCATCCCCTGAACAACTTATGATCAATCCCAAGTACATTCAAAACTTTTCCCACAACAAAATTCACCATGTCGTCGATCGTCTTCGGATGATGGTAGAAAGCAGGCATCGCAGGCAGGATATGAGCGCCGGCCTTTGACGCCCGCACCATATTCTCGAGATGGATGATGCTGAGCGGAGTCTCACGAACAACAAGAACGAGTTTCCTTTTTTCCTTGAGTGCCACGTCCGCCGTTCTTTCAAGCACATTACTCGAAATGCCGTGCGCTATCGCGGCCAATTTTCCCATGCTGCAGGGGATGACAATGACCGCCTCGGGTGCACTGGTGCCGCTCAGGAAAGGTGCTTCAAAGTCATCATTCGCCCAGATCTTGACCGCACCTTTTTTCTTTCGTGGGAATGACATGATAAGCTCCATTATTTCTTCCTTGTCTGACACTCCGATTTCTTCCTTCATCACGAGCGCGCCTGCCGAAGTTACGACAAGATCAACATGATGGTTTTTCAAAACCAGTTCCTGCACCAGCCTGACTCCGTATATACTACCGCTCGCGCCTGTCAGCCCGACTACAAAATCCGCCATTGCTTCCCTCCAAGCATCACTTCAAAGGCAACGAAACAGAACATTATGATGCTGATGACGCCGTTCATAGTAAAAAATGCGAGGTTCAGCCTTGAAAGATCGTCGGGCTTGATAAGGCTGTTTTCGTATGTGAGGAGGACGGCGGCCACCGCAACACCGGTAAAATAAAACAGGCCCAGGCCAAGCCGGATACCTGTCCAGAGGAGCAGCAATATCGAGACCGCGTGAAGGACTTTTGTCAGAAAAAGAGATTTCCTTATACCGAACCTGGCGGGGATCGAAAAGAGACCGTGTTTCCGGTCAAATTCGATATCCATTACCGCATAGATAATATCAAACCCTGCCACCCATAGAAGCACTGCCGTCCCTATCAGAAAAGGCTCCGGGGTGATCGAGTTCGTGACAGCTATCCATGCGCCGACCGGAGCCAGACCCAGACTGAGACCGAGAACAAAATGAGACAGATAGGTGAAACGTTTGGTGTAAGGGTAAACGACAAAAGGGATGATAACTGCCGGCCAGAGATATCTGCATATAGGAGCCAGATTATAGACGGCCAGTAAAAAAATTACGAAACTAATCAGCGTAAACAGAACGACATGGAAAACGGAAAGCAGTCCTTTCGGCAAAGCCCGTTCCGCAGTCCTCGGGTTGCGGCGGTCGATCTCCCTGTCGATCAGACGGTTTAAAGCCATTGCAAAACTCCGTGCCCCGACCATCGCAACCGTTATCCAGAAGATGGTTTTCAGAGCGGGGACCCTCATTTCCGCAAGAAACGCTCCGAGGTACGCAAAAGGAAGCGCAAAAATGCTGTGCTGGAATTTGATCATCTCAAGATAGATTTTGACCTTATTCAATTCCGTACTCTTTCCACCGCCGGTCAACCAGTCTCTTTATCTCTTCAGACATCTTTATCTCTTCCGGCCACTCCCTCTGATATCCCTCTTCCGGCCATTTTTTCGTTGCGTCAATTCCCATCTTTGCCCCGTAGATCGGCCTTGGAGCTGAATGATCGAGCACGTCGAGGGGACCTTCAGAAATCATAATGTCCCTCGCAGGATCAACATTATTAAAAGCTTTCCATGCTGCTCCGGACGTATCCTGCACATTCACATCTTCGTCGAAAATGAAGATAAACTTGGTGAACATCATCTGTCCAAGCCCCCATATCGCATTCATAATCTTCCGCGCATGCATCGGATAAGATTTCCTGATCGAGATCAATGCGCAGTTATGAAAAACGCCTTCGAGCGGAAGATTGACGTCCACTACCTCAGGAAGCTGCATCTTGATAAAGGGCAGGAACATTCTTTCGGTAGCCTTCCCCATATAGCAGTCTTCCATGGGTGGTCTTCCGACAATCGTTGCCGGGTAAATCGGGTTTTTTCTCTGTGTAATGCACGTCAGATGGAAGACGGGATAATTCGCTGCGACAGAATAATAGCCGGTATGATCACCGAACGGTCCCTCTCTCCGTTCCTCTCCCGCCTCCACATATCCTTCGAGAATAATTTCAGCATGTGCGGGAACGAAAAGATCGACGGTTCTGGCCTTGACGATTTCGACCGGCTTCCCCCTCAGAAAGCCGGCAAAGAACAATTCCTCGATTCCGTATGGGAGCGGGGCAGTGGCCGAAAAAATGGTGCCCGGGTCGCCTCCGAGAGCGACGGCAACCTCCATACGCTTGCCGGACTTCACCGTCTTTCTGAAATTCACTGCGCCGTCATGATGGGTATGCCAGTGCATGCCGGTCGACTTTTCGTCAAAGACCTGCATCCGGTACATTCCGATATTCTGCTTGCCGCTTTCAGGGTCTTTCGTTATTACGAGGGGAAGGGTGATAAACCGTCCGCCGTCGTCAGGCCACGTTTTCAGGATCGGGTAGTCAAGGAGTGAAAAGTCCTTATCTTTCACCACCTCCTGGCAGGGCGCCTTTTTGACCTCCTTAGGTTTGGACGTACTGAGTTTATAAAGTTCATACAATGTTCCGACTTTTTGTCGTAACGTCAGGTCGAGATCGACATTGAGAAAATGAGAAAATTTCTCATTAATGGCATTGAAGTCATCCACGCCAAGCGCCCAGCTCATCCTTTGATAGGAGCCGAAGAGGTTGATAGCGATCGGTACGCCGGCGCCTTTCGGCTTTTCGAAAAGCAGGGCTGGTCCGCCCTTCTTCGATATCCGGTCGGCTATTTCAGACACCTCGAGGATGGGGTCTACCTCCGTCTTTATCCGCACGAGTTCCTTTTTTGCTTCCAGGAATTCGATGAATTCTCTCAAGTCCTGAAATATCATCGTCTTTCCTCTATCAGCCCTGATTTAAAGATATCCTTCAGAGACCGGGCAGCGCGAAAAAGGGAAAATTGAAAGGTCTTGCTCCTGATCGCCTTGGATTCGCTCAATACCCAACTGAGGAGGATTCCCTGCGCAGCTCCGAAAATGACCATCTTTGCGACGCGTGTATCGAGGTTCTTCCTGTATATACCTTTTTTCTTGCCTTCTTCAAGTATCTCCTCGATCAGATCAATGAATTCAACGATCCGGTTGATCGTATAATTGTTCAGAAAAATACTGCTCTGTTTGATGTCTATAAGAAAGATCTCCGCCAGGTGGCGGTCTTTCTTGAACATGGTGACGACCATGGAGAAGATGGCTTTTAACTTGTCATTCGGGTTGTCGAGGCGGCTGATCTTCTTTTTGATTTCATCTATGATCCCACCCCATTTTTCGTCGAAAAGCGCAAGGAGGATCTCTTCCTTGCTCGGGAAATAATTGTAAAGCGTGCCTTCTGCAACCTTTGCCTCGGCGGCAATCTCCGAGACCCTCGTCTCGGGGTAACCCCGCTTCACGAATGTCTTCAGGGCGGCGTCGAGAATCAATTTTCGTTTATCAATCGTTCTGTCAGTTGTCTTGAACATTAGGATTTGACGTCTCAGGAATTCAGGAAGCCGACCATATCAGTTTCATCCCAAATCCGGCTATAAGCGCGCAACCCGTCGTATTCTGTCACCCTGAGCCTGTCGAAGGGTGTCACATCATGGTTCGACATCCGTCTTGCGTACTGACGGATCACCATGACATTGGAACAAGTTTCATTGCATTTTGATTTCATCTTATCTTCGCCTGGACCCTCGGCTGGCTCGAATTCTCGTCCCTTCATTTTTCGATGAGTGAGCGCTCACTCAATTTTATATTTCAGCCTCACTATCTGTCAAGAAAAACGATTCGTCAGGACAAACAGCAGACCTGGGTATAAAAAGAGCCGGAGAATAAAAGAATTCAGAGATAGTTGAGCAAGGAGCAATAAGGAAGGGCGGTCAGGAGACCCCGCCCCCATTTCCTATTTTGTGTCTGTCCACAAACTATGATTTTTATAATCTGTCATTCCCCGACTTGATCGGGGAATCCATGGTTCGACATCCGTCTTACGTATTGACGGACGGACAATGACAAAACAAGATTTTACGGACAGACTCTATTTTATATAGTAGCCGGAGACCCTCCATTTACCGCTATCCATCATCGGCGTCACTGTTTCGACCGCAGATTTCTTGTTCTCAAACGAAGTCTCGAATTCAATGACTACGTACTCGCCGTCGGGAGCGCCGGGCAAAGACGTCGCGTACTTCTTGCTCTTCACCT
>JBFLXP010000026.1:0-15982 GCA_040757315.1 Nitrospirota bacterium | reverse complement strand
CTATGGAATAGCCGACAGAGTCCTTTCGTCGTATGCCGGCTGTATCTATAAAAAGATATTTTTTCCCGTAATATGTGCATATGCTGTCTATGGCATCTCTCGTGGTGCCGGGTATGTGGCTGACGATCATCCTTTTTTTGCCGAGGAGCGTGTTGATCAGGGTCGATTTGCCGACGTTCGGTCTTCCGACCACAGCGACTTTAGGGTAATCGATCACATCCTCACCATATGAGGGGAGGAGCGAAGCCACTGCGTCCATGAATTCGTCGTAGCCGTAGCCGGTGACGGCGGAGACGGGCCGGAGTTCTTCAGCGCCCAGAGGATAAAAGTCGTAGAGACGTTCCTCGCGCGTCGGGGCGTCGATCTTATTGACTACCCAAAGCACTTTTTTCCCTGACTTCCTGAGAAGTCGTGATATCTCAATATCCGACGGTGTGAGGCCCTCTTTGCCGTCAAGCAGGTGGATGACAAGATCTCCCTCCTCTATTGCAAACTGGGCCTGCTCTTTGACCTGAAGGAAGATGTCGTCCGACGGCTCCGGATAAAAGCCGCCGGTGTCGACCACTACAAAACTTTTCCCCTCCCAGTCGGCATCAAGATAGTGCGTGTCGCGAGTGACCCCCGGAGAATTTTCGACGATAGCTGCGCGCGATCCCGTCATGCGATTGAACAGCGTAGATTTGCCGACGTTCGGCCTACCGACTATGACGACAATTGGTTTCGGCATACTATAATTCTACATTACCGCCCCGTAAAAGACTGAATTCCTCCACCATCTTCAACCACAGGGCTGCTATTTCTGCAAGAGCGTCATCGAACATCTGATAATCTCGCTGTGTCTCCATATTATCAAAAAGGGATTCGCAGAAATACCAGTTGCATCCCGACGGCCGTACCCGGCGTGCCATAACGCATCCGTTCGCCGAGAGGAACCGGCACGGGTCCGAGTCGTTTCTGCTGAAGTCTGGAAGAGGCGGTTCCAAACCGAGAGCATACATGTAGACGATATCTTCACTGCTATAGAAGCCGTGTTCGCTGATGCAGCAGACATCCCGACAGGAGGGGCAGACCCGACGAGTGACATTTTCCACGAAAGGGCTGATTTCATCGAGTCTGTCATGTATTTCCCGCGCCAGTCGTCTCACGTTTCTTACCTCCCGATCATGGATGCGAAAAAAACGAGCGAGATCATCCACGATCTTCATATACGCTTTCTCGTCCGGCCTTTTACGGTTTCTCATGATCTCCCACAAATAGATTCAATAACGTAAGGCTTCAATGAAGCGTGGGAAATCATAACCCCTCCTAACCTCCCCTTAACTTAAGGGGAGGGGAGACCCCCTCTTAAGGTAAGAGGGGGTCGGGGGAGTTATGTTCCCCTCTTCACTGAAGTGTTACTCAATAAATTCATAAAATCCTGGCTTTTTTAACAAAGTGAAGTATAAAATAGAAAAAAAAGAAATGGCAATTGTTTCATTCCATCTCTCTTATGCTTGAAGAAAAAAAGACAAGAAAACAGCTTGTCCAGGAAGTGGTCGAACTGCGCCGACTTGTCTCAGAACTTAGATGGCGGGAATCCCCTCTCGTCGACGGCCTGCCGCATGATTTCTACAGAGAACTGGTCGAAAATACGAATGATCTCATACAAGCGATTACTTCGGACGCAAAATTTCTATACGTCAACCGGGCCTGGCTGGACACCCTGGGCTACAGTGCTTCCGAAATACACACTCTCTCGGTATCGGACATTATACATCCGGATAATTCGGCGCACTGCGCGGATTTGTTTCAGCGCTTGCTCGCGGGTGACCATGTGGATATGTTTCAGGCCGAACTTCTCGCGAGGGACGGGAGGAAGGTCGTAGTCGAAGTGAGTGCTCATACTCATTCCTTTGGCGGGCACCCGGTCTATATTCAATGCGTCCTGCGTGATATTACGGAACGGCGGAGCGCTGAGGAGACCCTGCGGAAGCTCGAGGCGCTGGAATCTTCTCTCCTCGCCGCAATTCCGCATGCGGTTGTGGGACTGAGAGACAGGAAAATAGTGTTCGCCAATGAGGCCGTCGAGGCAGTTTTCGGATGGAGACCCGAAGAATTGACCGGGAAAAGCACACGGGTCCTCTACAGGAATGATGAGGAGTACGAAGAGATCGGCAGGCGTTTTTATCCCCCTCTGGAACAGCGGAAAACTCACGCCGAAGATTTCCGGTGCAGACACAAGGACGGGAAGGATATGATTTGCAGGGTTAGCGCATCGGTGATCGGACAGAGACTGGAAAACAAGGAAATAGTCGTCATGTACGAAGATATCACCGAACGCCGACGGATCGAGAAGGCTTTGAGGGAGAGCGAGAGGAAGTATTTCGACCTGTATCGTAACGCGCCCGACGGATATCATTCCCTGGGTCCCGACGGCACGATCCTTGAAGTGAACGACACGTGGCTCAGAATGTTCGGATATGAAAGAGACGAGGTCGTCGGAAGAATGAAGTTGACCGAACTTCTTTCCGATGAGGGGAAAGAGATTTTTCAGAGAACTTTCGGCCAATTGCGGGAACACGGTTCCATCGAGAATGTGGAATACTATGTCTCCAGAAAAGACGGTTCTCGCGTTCCGGTTTTGATCAGCGCATCAGCCATATACGACAAGAGAGGAAATTTTCTGAAGACAAGGACCATCGTCAGAGATATCAGTGCGCGGATGCGATTCAGAAGCATGCTTGAACAGGCGCTCGAAGAGTGGCGTATAACTTTTGATTCCATGCCCTGCGGAGTTCTGATGCTCGATCTGGATTTTACGATCAAAAGGGTGAACAAATACATTGCGTCGCTTTATGATCTGACGTATAAAGAACTGTTGGAGCGAAAATGTTACGAGGTAATCCGGAGCGAGACGCTTCAGGAAACCTATTTCGGGTTCGCGTCGAGTTTCAAGATCAGCCTGATGCCCTTTGAATACTTCGAAGAGTCCATCGGCAGGCATTTCATGCTCTCTCTGACTCTTATCCCGGACACATCGGGTATCACCAAGGCTTTTGTTCTGACCATGGTCGATATTACCGATCTGAAAGACAAGCAGAAAAAACTTGCGGAGAGCAAGGAAGCCTTTTTCAACATGCTGAAAGAACTGGATGTTTCATACCGGGAACTGCGGGAATTGTATGACGGCCTTATACATTCCTTTGTGAATGCGATCGATGCGAAAAGCCCGTGGACCAAGGGTCATTCCGAACGCGTGACGCACCTTGCCGTTACGATAGCGGAAGAGATCGGATTGGATGATGGGGAGATCGAGAACGTGAGAAGAGCTGCGCTGCTTCACGACATCGGGAAGATAGGGACCTATGATATGATTCTCGATAATCCTAAAACGCTCTCCGCCGAAGAATTCGATCTCATCAATATGCATCCCGTCAAGGGCGAGGAAATACTCAAGCCGATCAAGCAACTGGAGCCCATACTTCCGATCATCCGCCATCACCATGAGCGCATGGACGGCGGCGGATATCCCGACGGGCTTAAAGGCGCGGAAATCCCGCTTGCGGCAAGGATTCTCTGCGTCGCGGATTCCTTTGATTCGATGACATCCGACCGTCCCTACAGGCCCGCACGCAGAAAGGAATTCGCGATAGCGGAACTCAAACGGTGCAGCGGAACCCAGTTCGACTCGCGCATTGTTCAGGCGTTCCTCGGCGTTCTCGATGCTGCGAAGATAGCTTAGTCTTCCTGACAGACTTCAAAAACAAATTCGATTTCCACAGGAGAGCCCAGGGGGAGGACATTCACACCTACGGCAGCGCGCGCGTGCCGTCCGGCTTCGCCAAAAATTTCAAAGATTAAATCCGAAGCGGCGTTCAGCACCTTCGGCTGTTCCGTAAAATCCGGAGCCGATGCAACGTAACCCGTAATCTTAACACACCGTCTGATGGCGTTCAGGCTGCCTTCGGACGCCTTCAGGACGGAAAGCGCATTGACGGCGGCGGTTCTCGCATCGTCACACGCCTCATCCACGCTTATGGTTTCTCCAACCCTCCCGGCCCTTGTCAACTTTCCGTCCCGCAGAGGCAGAATTCCGCTGAGGAATAAAAGATTGCCCGACCTGACGCAGGGGATATAAGAACCCAGCGGCTTAGGCGCCACGGGGAGTTCGATTCCTAATTCCTTCAATTTGTCTTCAGGAAACATAGCTCGTCAAATCTATCACTGCAAAAGTCAAAGGTTTTCTGTCATTCCGGTTCGTCCGGAATCTTTCTTTAAGAAGGATTCCCGCCGCTCTTCGTTTGCGGGAATGACACCCCTTTGACTGTACAGTGCACAATAGTTCGCAAACAGATGCTATCTACAGCCCCAATTCTTCGGGTGTCCCGATCCTGCCGAGCACTGCCGAAGCTGCCGCAACCGCCGGATTCGACAGATAGACTTCGCTCTCCGGATGGCCCATCCTGCCGACGAAATTCCTGTTTGTTGTCGCAAGCGCTCTCTCGCCTTTCGCAAGTATTCCCATGTAGCCGCCCAGACATGGACCGCATGTGGGAGTGGAGACGACCGCTCCCGCGTCGATGAATATCTCGAACAACCCTTTTTTCATCGCCCCCTTGTATATTCGCTGTGTCGCCGGAATAATGATCATCCTCACATCAGGATTCACTTTTCTTCCCTTCATCACCGCCGCTGCTTCCATCAGGTCTTCGAGCCGTCCATTGGTGCACGACCCGATAACAACCTGGTCTATTCTCACCTCAAAGAGTTCGGATGCCGGCCTGGTATTGGACGGCAGATGAGGACAGGAGACAGTCGGAGGAATTTTGGAACAGTCGTATTCGCGAACGGCCGCATAATGAGCCTTCTTATCGGACTTGTAAAATGTGTAAGGTCTTTTTGCACGTTTGTTGACGTATGCCCTGGTTATCCTGTCGGGTACGATAATCCCGCTTTTTCCCCCGGCCTCGATCGCCATGTTGCACATCGTAAGCCTGCCGTGCATGGGCAAGCTTCTGATCGTCTCACCCTCCAATTCCATTGCCATGTAAAGCGCCCCGTCGACTCCAATGTCGCCGATCGTATGGAGTATCAGATCTTTTCCGCCGACCCATCGATTCAGTTTCCCGTAATAGATGAATTTCATCGATTCCGGCACCCTGAACCAGCATTCGCCGGTCACCATGGCGGCCGCGACATCTGTCGAACCGACACCGGTCGAGAACGCGCCGAGAGCTCCGTACGTACACGTATGGCTGTCCGCGCCGATAATCAAATCGCCGGGTACGACAAGCCCTTCCTCGGGGAGCAGGGCGTGTTCGACGCCCATTCTTCCGACTTCAAAGTAAAGGTCGAGATCGTATTCCTTCGAAAAATCCTTGAGCATCTTGCATTGGTGGGCCGCCTTGATATCTTTCTGGGGCGCGAAGTGGTCCGGCACGAGGGCTATCCTGCTCTTGTCGAAGACATTCTTCGCACCTATCTTCTTGAATTCCGCTATCGCTATGGGTGCGGTGATATCATTGGCGAGAACCAGATCGACTTTTGCGTTTATGAGTTCACCAGGCGAAATCTCTTCTCTGTTGCAATGCTTGGCGAGTATCTTTTCAGTTATAGTCATAGGTCTCCTCCGATCACAATTTTCTATTATACAACACCGGCATCCGGGATGGGTCCCAAGAGGCGTCTCAGTCAATTCTATTTATGAAGATAGCCAGTTTATGGTAAAATGACAGACATTGTCCATTGTCGAACCAATGAGAAAGATAAATAAAATATTGATCGCAAACCGTGGCGTAACTGCCGTCCGAGTCATGCATACATGCCGGGACAGAATGATTCCGACCACTGCCGTCTACAGCACACCGGACCGGCTGGCGCATCATGTGTTCATGGCGGATTCCGCAGTGCATATCGGAGAAGCGCCTCCTGTCGAGTCCTATCTGAACATGGAGAAAATGATCCAGGCCGCCCTGAAGAGCGAATCCGATGCTATACATCCCGGATGGGGATTCCTTGCGGAAAACGACAGATTTGCCCGAATGGTCAAGGACGCGGGCCTCATCTGGATCGGTCCGCCTCCGGAGGTTATCAAAGCAGTGGGCGACAAAATACAGGCGAAAAAGCTTGCACAAAAGGCTAATGTGCCGACCATACCCGGCATCATCAATGTCACCGGGATTGAGCAGATAAAGAAATGGATGAAGAATGAAAAGGTCGGCTTCCCCGTAATGATAAAAGCTGTCGCGGGTGGCGGGGGCAAGGGCATGGTCAAGGTGAACGGCAAGAACGAATTGGCTCAGGCCTTTGCCCAGGCTCAGTCGGAAGCGTCGAAGGCTTTCGGGGACGAACGGGTCCTGGTCGAAAAATATATAGAGCGGGGCCGCCATATCGAAGTGCAGGTTGTGGCAGACGAATACGGAAACGTCGTGCATCTCTATGAGAGAGAATGCACAATACAGAGACGCAATCAGAAGATTATCGAAGAGGCGCCGTCACCTTCCGTTGACGACGATCTGCGGAAAGAGATCTGCTTCACGGCAACGCGCCTTATGCGCGAAATCGGATACACCACAGCCGGAACTGTGGAATTCCTCTTCGATTCGAGTACGCAAAAATTCTATTTTCTTGAGGTCAACACTCGACTTCAGGTCGAGCACGGGATAACCGAACTGATAACCGGAGTTGATATCGTAGGGATCATGATCGACGTGGCGATGGGGAAAAAATTGCCTTTCAAACAGGCTGATATCGTTCCGAACAGATGGGCGCTCGAGGTGAGGCTGAACGCCGAGGACCCGAAGACGTTCAGTCCGTCCTTCGGCACAATAACCCGTCTTCAGATCCCACAGGGCCCCGGGGTGAGGATCGCCACGGGCGTTTACGAAGGCGCCGACATTCCGCCTTATTATGACTCTCTGTTCATGCTCCTCATATCGGCGGGCGCCGACAGAGCGGATGCGATTCGGGTTATGGACAGGGCACTGGGAAGAAACCTTCGTATCGAAGGGGTGAAGACCCTGGCGCCGTTGCTTTTGAGCATCATCAGACATCCCAAGTTCATTGCGGGGGAATTTTCGACCCGATTTATCGAGGAGCATATGGAAGAGTTGATCTCCATGTTCCGCGAAAAGAACACCGAGGACGAGGTTCTCAAGATCGTCCGCTATGTTGCGGAGATATCTGCACTCGGGCCGCAGTTGTGGATGTGAGGACAGGATGAGCATGGTTCAGAAAAGAGATTCCGTTTTTGTGAAACCGGGCATGTCGCCTAAGGAGATCGTCGCGGCCATCCGTTCTCTCGACGGAGTGTGTCTTACATCAGTGGGTATGCGCGATGCGGGACAGT
The DNA here is from genome assembly GCA_040757315.1 of Nitrospirota bacterium. GTDB lineage: Bacteria > Nitrospirota > Thermodesulfovibrionia > Thermodesulfovibrionales > SM23-35 > JAKLQR01. The sequence continues at coordinate 8,655 of JBFLXP010000026.1, read as the reverse complement.
CCGACTACAAGAACCGGCATCGTATTTATGACCTGAAGACTCTCGCTCCCTTCTATGACAGGATGGGACTGTTCAGCGCCGAATGTCATGGAGGAGCAAGATGGCACGTCGGGGTTATGAACAGGAGAGAAAGTCCTTTTGAGGAGATCAATATCCTGAGAGAACTAATGCCCAACGTCCTGTTGCAAACCCTTATCCGTGAGACGAACATGTGGGGCTACAGGCCGTATCCGAGGAATGTTATAGAGTATGTCGTCTCCGCCGTAGACATCGATGTCTGGAGGTGTTTTTCCTTTCTGAACGACGTGCGGAATATGAGGACCGTTGCCGAAGTCGTCATGAAGCGAGGAAAGCTGTTCCAACCGGCGATATCTTTCACCATGGCGGACTGGACGACGAATGAGTATTACCTGAGCTGCGTTAAAGACGTCGTCGACCTCTGCGGAGGTGTGGATGAAATCATATTCTGCGTGAAGGATATGGCGGGGGTGGGCAGTATAAGCAGGGTGAAGAGCCTGGTGGACTCCATCAAGCAGAAATATCCCGATCTGGTCGTCCATTATCACAGGCATATCACCGACGGTCTCGCCATGCCCGCGATGCTTGCGGCCGCACAGGCCGGGGCAAAGGTCTTCGACGTTGAAGAGGATTCGCTCGTGAGGTTTTACGGCCATTCGCCTATCCTCGGCGTTGAAGCATATTTTGAAGAGGCAGGCATCCCGGTAAACCTGAACCGGGAAGAAGCCGAGAAGGCGGTGCTGAGAGTTCGCGAATGGATAAACTTCTATGACTGGGCCGAATCGCCTTTCAAGGGTTTCGACCACAATGTCATCTTCCATAAAATGCCGGGCGGCGCCTTTCCCAGTTCCTTCGAGCAGGCCGACAAGGGAGGGTTCCTTAATCTGATGCCGGCTGTCCTCAAGGTGATGTCTTTGTACAACAAGATCATTCACTATTTCGACGTCACCCCGGGATCGCAGATAACCTGGGTTACCTGCAGCGGCATAGTGAACAAGTATGCAAAGGCAAAGGGAGAAGCGGGAGTCAGGCACCTCATCGATCTGCTTTCGAAATTCATCGATGAAAAATCACTCGATTTTGACGCGATGGGCAGCGAGGAACAGGAAGAACTCCTTAATCTCTTCAGGAATGCACCGGGTGATTTCAGAAATCTTATCCTCGGGCATTACGGAAAGCTCCCGATGGGATGGCCGCCCGATTGGGTCTACAGAAGTACCTTCGGAGACGAAGGGGATCAGAAGATCAGAGAGCGTATAGAACTCTCGCCTCTTGAATCGATGCCCGACGACGACCTCGAGAAAATCAAGCAGGAATTGTCCGAAGCCATCGGCCGAAAGCCGACGGAGGAGGAGTTCATCCTCTATCTCATGCATCCTAAGGACGCCCTGGATATGATCGAATTCCGGGAGAAATACGGCGTGGCTCCGCTCGTGCTCCCGACCGATGTCTGGAGGAACGGGCTGAAAAAGGAAGGCGACAAAGTCGATTTCGAACTCTGGGGAAAACCTTACAGCATCGAGCTCGTTTCCGTTGGAGCCGAGCATGAAGGTCTCATCCATGTAGTCATGCGGATGAATAACAAGACCCGCGTCTACACCGTCGAGACTCCGAGAGCCAAGAAGGCGGAGGTTCGGATTGCAAAAGGTTTGAATGAGATCGGAGCGCCTATTAACGGAAACATCTGGAGGATAGGCAACCCTCAGAGAGGCTCTCTCAAGGTCGGCGATATCGTTCACAAAGGCGAAGAGATTGCCAACCTCGAAGCGATGAAGATGGAGAACGCCATTGTTGCTCCGTTTGATGGCCAGATAGCCGAGGTTTGTGTGAAATTGAACAGCTTCGTCGCTGAAGGCCAGTTGCTCTTCGTACTTGAGAAAGCACAACTGCAATAGCAGTCGCACTACTGCAATTCTTGGGAGTTCCCTTTCTTCTTTTTCTTCCCGTCATACATCACCGCGTCCGCGCGGGAGACGAGTTCATCGCAGGAGCAGGGGTTCTCAGGATCATATTCGGCAATCCCCAGACTCATCGAGAGTCTGTACGGGCGGACTTCTCTGTCGTTGAAGTGAGTGAATTGCCTGTCGAGCCTCTGCAAGAAAATACTGCTTTTGATCCTGGTCGATTCCATTCCTAAAATGACGAACTCGTCTCCGCCTATGCGCGCTATGATATCAGAATCACGAAAGGCGTCTCTGAGAAGGTCCGAGGCGTCGACCAGGGCCAGATCGCCGGCTTTGTGTCCATAAGTGTCATTAATCTTCTTGAGGTCGTCGAGGTCGCCGAAAATGAGAAAGAGACCCTTCTTCATACGGTCGGCAGTCTTGAGTTGCTGTTTGGCGAGGGTTTCGAAACCCCGACGGTTGTATAGACCGGTCAGTTCATCCACGAGTGACAGCTCACGCAGCTCTTCTTCCATCCGCGTTCGGTGGATAGCTATCGCGTACAGGTCCGCGAGCCTTTGAACGAGCAGCAGATCCTGATCCGTGTAATTCCGGCTGGGATCGGCCACCGCAATCTGGCCTGCGAGTTCATTTCCGATTCTTGCAGGCGAGGCCAGAAAATGACAGGCCTCTACGAAAGAATCTGAACGTCTGCCCGTCCGCGGGTCGTCCGAGGACTTGTTCATTATGACCGGCATCCTGTTTTCCATAACCCAGCCCCATAAATCATAGAATTCGTTCAGGACCTCATTCTTGTCACGTCCGAGACACAGACACCATGCGTCGTCTCCCTGTGAGGATGATGTGAGATCGCCTGTGACCGGATCCATGTATCCGATGAATCCGAATCTGCTGCATGTCAGCTCCTTAGCGAATTTTATGACGATCGACGATATATCATCGATTGTGACGGGAGAAAGGAGCATCCCCGAAAGCTCGGCGATCGCCCTATTTACTTCAATCTCCCGGATTAGGGCTTTTTCCCGTTCTACGCGCTCTGTGACGTCCTGAATGATCGTTATCGTCCCGACCACTTCACTCTTTTTATCGAAGAGCGGCGCTATCTTGACGCTTTGCTGCATGAATACGGGCGAGGAATCCGCTGAAGGAACAGCAACAGGCAGCAGATAGTCATGAAACCGCTGAGAGAGGATGGATACCTCCCCGTTCAGCGCCCTGCGGAAATACTCCTCCATATTCCGCGAGATCAAGTCGGGATATGCCTCGAAGAGACTGCGTCCCGCCATGGCAGACGCGTGGTAGCCGGTGCAGTTTTCGAGCCACGGGTTCCAGTGCCGTATCCTGAGTTCTGAATCCGTCGTGAAGATGCCTTGTTCGGCGACGGTCTCGAACCACTGAAGAAGGGCTGTGTCAAAGAATACTTCATGCTCCATAGTTCCCGCCGTGCTCTGCGCTTTCTGATCACTCATGTTTTACACTCATCCGAGGGTTTCGACTACCCGGAGCAGGCGGTCCAGAGACGCAACTCCCAGAATGATAACCAGGTATCCCACAATTTCGCTGTCCCGCAGTCTGAATTTTGTGGAGACGATAAGCGCATACCTGAGTTCCTCCCGTTCGATAGTGAGCGAATCCAGCATAGCTGTAAGACCCTGGAGGTGAAGTCGGGGGACGGAAAAAATGATCTGCACTTCGAGAAGATTTCCGAATGTGCCAAGACAGGCGTTAAGGAGAACATTCCCTATTTCTATCAGAGCTTCCTGAGACGATGTATTCAGGCGCCGCTCGTTTACGGTTTCATCCGTGAGCAGGTTTGTCAAAGCTACGGCCCCCTCGTAATTCAACAGAAGAAGGGCATCTCCCGCGACCTGTCCCTGGAATATCTGATGGACGGTCGCGATTTCTCCCTGAATATAGCCTTGCAGAAAGGTCTTCAGTTCGTCCATCGGGAACATTGTGACCTTCGGTGTCTCGAGAAACACTCTGTGCCTCGTCAGCTCCGAGAGAGAGGCAGCAGCTTTTCCGAAGGCTATGTTGATCAGTTCTGTCAGAGCATCGATCTGTTTTTCGGACTGTATCATCGCTCACCGCCATCCAGCACAGCCTGCACAGTGTGAAGTATCTCCTTGGCGACGAGCGGTTTGTAGAGGAATGCGGATGCCCCTTTTGAAAGTACCTCTTCCCGCGTCAGCCGCTGAATATCCGCAGATGCAATGATGACTCTTGCCCGCTCGTCCATTTCGATCAGCTTGGCAAGGACTTCGTGGCCGCTCATCTTATCCATGGTCAGGTCGAGAACAACGAGATCGGGTTTCTCCGAATAGTACTGCTTGAGAGCGGTCACGCCCTCGGAAGCCTCAATGACCTGATGGCTTGCGGATTCGAGTATACTCCGGAGGATCCTCCTCGCGAGCCCGGAGTCATCGACGATTAGTATCTTCGCCATGCGAATCACCTCCATGATGGCCGAAGCCACACTTTGTCCGACATCTCCCACCATCGGTCCTGAAGGATGGTGTTCATTCGCTTCAACGTATAGCAAGAATCATGTCAGTCAGGAATTTCGCCGTGTAAGAGCGGACTAAAAACACAAATACCGCATGCAATGGACGGACCCACAGCCACATTAAGGAGATCCGATCTGGTATATTTATCAAGACGGTTCAAGAAATGAGAATTTTTCTCAAAACCTGAGAGGAGATGCACCGTGCACTGGCATCAGAAGGACATTGAGACGGTCATGCAGGAAATGCGGTCGTCGCTTCAGGGGATATCCTCCGATGATGCCGCGAAAAGACTTGAGGCTTACGGCCCGAACAGCCTGAAGGAAAAACGGCCCAGATCAAGACTCGCCATGTTCGTCGATCAATTCGGCGATTTCATGATCCTCGTGCTCATAGCGGCGGCTGTTGTCTCGGGGATCATCGGCGAACTCTCGGATACCATTGCGATTGTTGTTATTGTGGTTCTGAATGCGATCATAGGATTCATTCAGGAATACCGGGCGGAAAAGGCCATGGCCGCCCTCAGAAAAATGGCCGCGCCCACATCGAAGATCATCAGAAACGGAAAGCCCGAAACCATCCGGTCGGCAGAGATAGTCCCCGGAGATATGGTGGTTCTCGATGCGGGCGCCGTCGTCCCCGCCGATATCAGACTTGTCGAAACCGCCCGATTAAAGATAGAGGAGGCGGCTCTCACGGGAGAGTCCGTGGGGGTGGAGAAGAATACGAGAGCGCTGCACGATGAAAATCTCCCCCTCGGTGACAGAAGGAATATGGCATACAAAGGCACTATCGTTTCGTACGGGCGGGGCTCCGGCATTGCCGTGGAAACAGGTATGAACACGGAACTGGGGAAGATCGCGGGGATGCTCCAGGAGGAACAGGAGGTGAAGACTCCCCTCCAGAAAAGGCTTGCCGCTTTCGGTCAAAGACTGGCGGTGGTTGTTCTCGTTATATGCGGCATTGTTTTCGGCGTGGGCATTATCAGAGGGGAACCCCCCTTGCTCATGTTCCTTACCGCCGTATCTCTTGCGGTTGCCGCTATACCCGAAGCGCTCCCGGCGGTTGTGACCATTGCTCTGGCCCTTGGGGCGAGGAAATTGGTAAGGCAGAATGCGCTTATCCGCAAGCTTCCCGCCGTGGAAACTCTGGGTTCCGTCACGTATATTTGTTCCGACAAGACCGGAACTCTGACTATGAACAGAATGACGGTGGAAGAAATATACGTGGACGGGAAGATGATCGAGGGACCGAGGATTCAAGGATTCCAGGGGCCAGGTGAAGGAAATGAACCGTTCACGCCTCAGTCTCCGGAGTCCTTGTTGATGACTGCGCTTGCGATCAGCAATGACGCGATAGCGGACAAGGATGGAAAGATTATCGGAGACCCTACGGAAATTGCGCTGTATGAAGCTGCGCGTGGTTCGCGTTTCATGAAAGAAAATCTGTTGAAAGATCTGCCCAGAGTGGCTGAACTGCCCTTCGATTCCGAAAGAAAATGCATGACGACGATCCATAAAATCATCACCAGCGATACTCCTTCAATAAAGGCAGAGAGAGAGGAGCCTTCGCAGGATATGATAGAGGGCGGGACTAACCTTTCGGATATATCTCTCTCGGCAAAGGTACCCCCCCCTAATATCCCCCCCTTGCCAAGGGGGGGATGGTGGGGTGATCGTCTTCCTCCTTTCGTTTCCTTCACAAAAGGCGCTGTGGATGTGATTGTGGAGAAAGCCGTCCATGTTCTGACATCCGATGGGCTTACGGCCGTGGACAGAAAGGCGATACTCAAGGTGAACGACGACATGGCTTCCGAGGGGTTGAGAGTCCTCTGCATTGCGATGGGTAAGTGGCGCGAACTGCCGCAGGACATTATTACTCCCGAAAATATTGAAAGGGATTTGATCATTCTGGGGCTTGTTGGAATGATGGATCCGCCCCGGGAAGGGGTTGAAGAAGCCGTTGCCGTCTGCAAATCCGCAGGGATAAAACCGGTCATGATTACCGGTGATTATCCGCTCACAGCCCGTGCCATCGCAAAGAGGTTGAGAATAATAGAAGACGACTCGAAATCGATAGTCACGGGAAGGCAGCTCGAAAAGCTTCCGATGGAAGAGTTTGAAGAACGGGTCGAGCACATCGCGGTCTACGCAAGGGTGGCGCCGGCTCAGAAACTGAAGATCATCAAAGCGTTGCAGGACAGGGGACAATTCGTGGCCATGACGGGCGACGGAGTGAATGATGCGCCTGCATTGAAGAGAGCGGACATCGGGATCGCGATGGGGATTACGGGAACGGATGTCGCCAAAGAAGCTTCCCACATGATATTGCTCGACGACAATTTCGCAACTATAGTGCGCGCAGTCAAGGAAGGCAGAAAAGTATATGACAACATACGGAAATTTGTGAAATACCTTCTGACGACGAACTCGGGTGAAATATGGACGCTTTTCCTTGCTCCGCTCGTCGGGCTTCCCATCCCTCTTTTGCCGATACACATTCTCTGGATTAACCTCATGACGGACGGACTGCCGGCGCTTGCTCTTTCTGCTGAGCCGGCGGGGCGGAATATAATGGACAGACCTCCCCGCCATCCAAAGGAAAGCATTTTTGCCCGCGGCCTGGGAATTCATGCTATTTGGGTCGGGCTGTTCATGGCAGGGATTGTCATTCTTGTTCAGGCCTGGTCTCTGAAGACAGGGCATGCACACTGGCAGACGATGGTATTTAATGTTCTCTGCCTAACGCAGCTTGGACACGTTATGGCGATAAGGTCGGAAAGAGCGTCATTGTTCACAACAGGATTATTCTCGAACCTGCCGCTTCTGGGCGCCATAGTGGTCAGTTTTATTCTTCAGATGGCAACAATATATCTTCCCTTTCTAAACCCCGTATTCAAGACACAGCCCCTTGATTTCAATGAACTCGCTCTCAGCATTGTACTCGCTTCCGCAGTCTTCTTCGCCGTCGAGATCGAGAAGTGGATGAAAAGAAAAAGAACCGATTCTTAGCGCATCACCTGTCAGAAGATGTCCTCTTCATTATTACTCCGGCAAGTAAATACCAAAACGACGTCATTCCCCGGCTTGATCCCCCGATCAAGTCGGAGCATGACATCTTTCATCTATTTAATTGCCGTAGTAATAATGTTCTTCAAGGAACCTTGTGGATAAGTGACCGTTCATTCGTTCAGTTTTATCGTTTGTCATGCCCGGTCCGTCAATACGTCCGACGGATGATCCGGCATCAAGCGACTTTTTGCCTTACAGGATATCTTGCCTGTACTGTTCAAAGCGTTTGGCCAAATTGGATCGCCATCGTATAATGTCCCGTTCCTGCGACTGGCAAGGATGTATAAATAACCTTTTTTCGGCATAAGGCATTTTGAAAACAAAGTCACTGGATTCCGGCTCAACAGACTGCCGGAATGACAGCCCTACCTAAACCTTTAAGAACCTTCATTAATACCCTCCGGACTGTGTTATATTTAAAATATGCTCAATTCAATACTAATTGTTGAGGACGACAGCAAGATTGCGAAGATCGTAAAGGTCTATCTCGAGAACGAAGGCTTCAGAGTGGCCGTCGCGGAGAAGGGCAGGCAGGCTGTTGACCTTGCCGCGAAAGAGACCCCTTCACTTGTCATTCTCGACCTCATGCTTCCCGATGTGACGGGCGAGGTTGTGTCTCAGGAGCTGAGGGAGATTGGAGATTTTCCGATCATCATGCTTACCGCGAAGTCTTCCGAGGAAGAGCGTGTGGCGGGTTTTTCCCTCGGTGCTGACGATTATATTGTCAAACCTTTCAGTCCCAGAGAGCTTGTCGCACGTGTTAAGGCGGTCTTGAAGCGGTCTCAGAAAAAAGAGGGTACAAAGAAATTGAGCTTCAATGGGGGCATTCTCACGATAGACAGCAGGAACTACGAGATCCGGAAGAACGGGCAGCATGTGATGCTCACGCCGACTGAATTCAAAATCCTTTTTGTTCTTGCTAATGCGGTGGGCAGAGTATTCACGCGGGGCGAATTGGTCGAACATGCCCTCGGGTACCAGTTCGAGGGATATGAACGCAGCATCGATGCCCACATAAAAAACATCAGGCATAAGATAGAAGACGACACGAGAAATCCCGAATTCATCCATACTGTCTACGGCGTCGGTTACAAGTTCACCGGCAATCTGGATGGTTAAGAGTCTTTGGGTTAAGTTCCTTTTTCTCCTCCTTGCGGT
>JBFLXP010000025.1:0-16103 GCA_040757315.1 Nitrospirota bacterium | reverse complement strand
TCGGAGGTCCCGATTCTTATCGGGCCGAGAATGAGTCCCGAAAGCTTTCGGGACATCTGCTCTTCTTCATCATGTGTTTACGATGACATTTTCGTATTCTTCTGTGACTCCAAGGTCATAAACGTTCGGACAAAAGCGGCCCGCCCTTCAAAAAACAACTTGACAAAAATTAATCATTTGCTTAATATGGTGATAAGGGGTAAGAAAGAATGGCCGCCAAGAAGATACTCATCATAGAAGACAACGATATTACCTTAAAATTATTCAGCACAGTGCTGAAATGCGGCGGATATCACCCGATCGAGGCACGAAACGGCATCGAAGGCATCACTCTTGCGAAGCAGGAGAAACCCCACCTTATTTTGCTGGATATTCGCCTTTCACTCATGAACAGATTCGAGACACTGAAAATGCTGAACGATGAACCTTCAACGCGTGACATCCCCTCCATAGCGATCACGCCCGGCCCCACTGACGGCAAGAGAGACGAAATTACAAAGCTCGGCTTCTCAGACTGCATTTCGAAACCAATCAACATCAAGGATTTTATCGATATCATAGAAAAACACCTCGGCAGTTGAGTCCGCACGATTTTTAATTAAATCTTCTCCAGAGAGCTTTCCTTATTTCCTCTGTGGCAACAATAATAACTGCGAACGGTATCAGCAGCACCCATATCCCGACCGGCAGAGGAGCCGTATCAAAGATTCTGTTTCCCAAAGGTAAATATACGATGACAGCGGCAAGTGCTATCTCGAATATGATGCCATACATGAGCAGCCTGTTCGACAGAAACCCGCTGCGAAACACGGAATCCTTGAAAGAGCGGCATGCGAAGACAGAACCCACCTGCATCATCACGATCCCCAGAAATGTTCCGGTGGCAGCCTCCCGTGCAAGCGGATGACCGGCAGGCAAGGACATGCCCCACTGCCACCCCCCGGAAAAAAGCACATAGAAGTAAGCGAAAAGCGCCCCGCCCGTGCTGATCAATCCAATGAAAACGTAGCCCTGAAAGAGTACTGACCGGTCGATGAGCCCTTTCTCGGTACGCCGCGGAGGTCGTCTCATGGTGTCAGCCTCGGGCTTTTCCGTGCCGAGGGCAAGGGCCGGGATCGTCTCGGTGCCAAGGTCAATTGCGAGAATCTGCATGACCGTCAGGGGCAGCGGTATTCTAAGGAGAGCAAAAAAGATGTAGGGAATCGCCTCGGGAGTCAAATGCGCAAAAATATAAGTGATGAACTTCCGGATGTTTTCGAATATAGCTCGGCCCTCTTCCACTGCATTGACGATTGTGGCAAAATTATCGTCGAGCAGTATAATGTCCGCCGCTTCCTTTGCCACGTCCGTTCCCGCTATTCCCATAGCAATTCCTATGTCCGCCTTTTTGAGCGCCGGAGCGTCGTTGACTCCATCGCCCGTGACAGCAACCCGTTCACCCTCTTCCTTCAGGGCGGAAACTATCCGCATTTTGTGCCTCGGCGTCATTCGCGCAAAGACGAGCTCCGGCGACCGGATAGCCTCCCTCAGTCCGCTGTCCGTCATTTTGTCCAGAAGATTTCCTTCGACCACCAGGGGATCGTGCCGGGCCAGTCCTATCTGCTTCGCGATGGCAACCCCCGTTCTGCTCGCATCTCCCGTTATCATGATCACCTTAATGCCCGCCTCCCTGCATCTTCTGATAGCTTCCGGCACTTCCTCCCTCGGAGGATCTTCAAGGCCGAATAGACCCACAAAGGTCATATCCGATTCGACGGTATTATCAACAACCGGGCTGACAGAACTTTCCGCGGCTTTTTTTTGCGCAAAGGCAAGAGAGATTACCCTCAGACCTTTGTTCGTCATCTCGTCATACTTATGCAGAAGCAATTCCTCTAAACCGTCGGTCATCCTTTGCGCCCCGTCGCGCAGGAATACAGCTTTACACAAAGGCAGGACCGTCTCCACTGCCCCTTTAGTCGCTACCAGCAGGCTGCCGTCGCGTGAATGGAGCGTTGTCATTCGTTTTCTGTCGGAGTCGAAGGGTATCTCGGAAATCCTCTCCGGCCGCGCGCCGCCCGCGTAAGGCAGGGATCTTTTTAGAATAGCCACATCCGTCGGATCTCCTTTATATGTTCCGTCTTCAAAAACCGCGTTATTGCAGAGATATCCTATCTCCATGAGTTTCCTGACGGATGTTTCTTCGTTATCCGGCGTCCAGATCTCCCTGACTTCCATCCTGTTCTGAGTCAGTGTGCCGGTCTTGTCCGTGCAGATAACAGTCACGGCGCCGAGTGTTTCGACGGACGTCAGTGTCTTTATCAGCGCCTTCTTTTTTGCCATCCTCTGGCTTCCCATAGCCAGAGCAAGGGTTACAGTGGGAAGAAGCCCTTCGGGGACATTGGCGATCGTGATTCCTATCGCAAAGATCATGTTATGCCAAAACCCCCTCTCCATAAGCGTTCCTACGGCAAAAAAGAATGAGCCCGTGACAAATGCTATAGCCGCGATTATCCTTGTTACCCTCAGCATCTCCTTCTGAAGAGGGCTCAGCCCCGGCTCAACAGCGCTTGTCAGGTGAGCGATCTTGCCGAATTCCGTGGACATGGCCGTCGCGAATACAACCGCTTTGCCTGAACCGCTTACCACATGCGTCCCGGCAAAGACTATGTTGGGACTCTGAAGGAATTCGCCTCCGAAGGGTTCGGGGTTTCTCGGCATGGATTCGGACTCTCCCGTGAGAGGCGCATTATTGACAATCATGCGAGTCGATTCGACCACCCTCGCGTCTGCCGGTACTTTATCTCCCTCCGACAGGAATACTATGTCGCCGGGTACCACCTCCCTGACCGGAATCTCCCTGACTGCGTTGTTTCTTGTCACCCTGACGTTGAAGGGAAGCAGTTTCTTGAGTGCCTCGACAGCTTTTTCCGCGCGGTATTCCTGGATAAACGTAAAAAACGCATTGAGAAAAATTACTCCGAGTATCGCTACGCCGAGAGATCCCATGCCTTCTCCCGGACGTAGATGGTCCGACAGAAAACAGAGGACTGCGGCTATCCAGAGTAATATTGCGAAAAAATGAGTGAACTGGGAGACAAACCTCTTATACAGAGGCCTTTTTCTTACCTCTTTTATTTCATTGGGTCCGTATTCAAGGAACCGTTGACTGGCTTCTTGCTCCGACAGACCTCCCGGCGACGTGAGGAGTGAGTGAAATACCTCTTCTTCTGTGAGGTTGTGAATCTTCATTGATGTTCATGCCTTGGTCTCAGAATGATGAGATTGCAGGGTGTCTCCCTGAGAACTTCCTCGACAGGATTGCCGTAAAGTATGCTTCTGATGATGCTGCGTTCGCTCGCGCCCATGACGATAAGGTCGTTTCTGCCATGGGCCGCTTCTATCGTTATGGCACGCGAAACAGCCCCGTAGCCGGATTTTTTTTCATGAGTGATCTCGAATCTTCTCAGACAATCTGTGAACCGCTCGATATCCTTGGGCGCATGTTCTTCCCTCTGCGACGGCGTCAGATGGGTCTCGCCCGTGAAGAAACTCGTGATGGGTCTGTTCATATGAAGAAGGGTCACCGATGCGTTAAAGGTCTCCGCAAGTTTTGCCACAAAGCAGGAGCGCTCCTCAAGATGGGACAGACGCCCCCGCAGCGGGACGAGGATGTTCCTGGGCGATCCTTTCGACATCCTCACTACGCGGACGATAGCCACTGAACAGGGAAGCTTCAGAATGAACTCTTTGGCAAGAGTCTTGACGAAAAATCTTCTCCTGACGTCTTCCCTGCGAGTGGCTGCGAATACGATGTCTATCGAATCTCTCTTTACGATGCCCGCTATCTTCTCAAGGGGGCTTCCGCTTTCCGTGACGCTTTCGACTTCGATATCCCGTTTCTGCGCCTCGAGAAACAGCCTTTCAAGCGCGGATTCTGCGCGTGCAAAGGAATCCTTGCCTTTGTCCTCTCCTGCGACAAACACGAGAGAAAGCCTGGCCCGTGAAGATTGCGCCAGAGCGACGGCATAACGGGCGGCAATCTCCGAATTGCTGTATTCATTCACAGCCGCAAGTATCTTCTTGTACATACCTGAATTATATCCGGTATATATTCGACGAACAAGAAAAAGAAACATCTCTCAAATCCAGTGATAACAATTCCGGACCTTTAAGGCGCTGTCATTGCAAGCAGCATATCCTGTCACCGGGAGTCTTTCTATGATAACCCCGCGTGTCATTAAGTCATTGCGAGGAGAGCAGCGACGTGGCAATCTATTCTTGGTCTCAACGACGAGATCGCCGCGCTTCGCTCGCGATGACGCAACAGCGGGTCATTGGGAGCCAAAGGGAGGGTGTTAGAATCTAATCCTTACGATTTCGCCGTCTTAGCAAGACCCTACAAAGATCGTTCCACAAACGAAATGGTACAATAATTCATGCTCGACGGATCATGCAAGAATCTCCTTGTAAGAGGCGTGAACTGGATCGGTGACGGCGTTATGACGCTCCCGGCGCTGAGGGCACTGAGAAAGGCTCTGCCGGGGGCAAGGATAGCCCTCCTCGTAAGACCCTGGGTATCCGCCGTCTTTGAGAAAGACCCGCATATTGATGAAATATTGCTTTACGGGGACGACCAAAGAAATTTCATAGGAAGGCTGAAGCTTTCAAGGCTATTAAACAAGAGGCATTTTTGCGGCGCGATTCTCTTTCAGAACGCTTTTGATGCGGCATTCATTACATATCTTGCTGGTATCAAGCAGCGCGTCGGATACAGCAGGGACGGAAGGAGATTTCTCCTGACAGATGCTGTACCCTTGCCTTCGGATGAAAAACAGGTCCATCAAATCAACTACTATCTGAACCTCCTCCGTCAATCGGGGATAGAAGCCGTCTACTCGAGTCCGTACATTTATCTGACACTCGAAGAGAGACTGCGGGCAAGGGATTCCCTGCACATGTTAAATAAGCCCATCCTCGGAATCAACCCCGGCGCCACGTTCGGCTCTGCGAAAAGATGGTTCCCCGAGAGGTTCGCCGAAGTTGCGAACTGGTTCATCAAGGACACTAACGGAAGCGTTGTCATCTTCGGTGGCGGGCAGGAAACCGGTATCGCGGATGAGATTTTTAGGCATATGGACGCCGATCTTCGGGCGCCGGAATCCCTGCTGAGCCTGGCCGGAAATACATCCCTGAGAGAACTGATTTCGCTCATTTCAGAATGCGATGTCTTTCTCACAAACGATTCCGGGCCGCTTCACCTCGCTTATGCGGTAAGGACGCCGTTGGTCGCTATATTCGGCTCGACCGATCCCGCTCTCACGGGACCTCCTCACGGCGAGGGATGCGGCCGTAGTATCGTGCTTAAATCAGACGTGGTCTGCAGCCCCTGCTTTGAACGCGCATGTAAAAACAATGACATGAGATGCATGTACGCCGTATCTTCAGACGATGTGTACCATGCGCTGAAACAGCTTCTGCCCGGAAACCCGGCGGTCTTTTTCGACAGGGACGGGACACTCTGCGAGGATGCCGGGTATATCACCAGGCATGAAGATCTCCGCATTTTTCAGGATGTCGTTGAGTTGAAGATCCTGAAGAAAAAGGGGTTCAGACTCATCGGCGTCTCAAATCAGTCGGGTATCGCAAGAGGGACGGTTGATGAGGTCTTTGTGCGTGAAGTCAACGATCTTTTTATGAGACAATATGCCTTCGATGGCTTTTATTATTGTCCTCATCATCCGGATGACCATTGCCCGTGCAGAAAACCCGAGCCGGGGATGCTATTGAGTGCCCGGGCAGACCACGGCATCGATCTTAAGCGGTCATTTGTCGTGGGCGACAAAGAGGCCGATATGCTGCTTGCAAAGGCTGTGGGAGCAAAAGCCGTTCTGGTCAGGACAGGCGCGCTGAAGGAATCCGAACACGCGGACTTCACCGCTGAGAGTCTGACAGAAGCGGTGAATTTTATTGTCAGGGGCGGTCGGTGATTCCCCGCAAAATCCTTATCGTTAAACCGAGCTCCCTCGGCGATATCGTGCACAGTCTGCCGTTCCTGACTGCGATGAAACAGCGCTTCCCCGCATCAGGGATTCATTGGGTAGTCGCAAAGGGATTCGAAGGCCTCATTGAGGACCACCCCATGATCGACAAACTCTGGATAATCCACAAGGATAGTTGGAGGAAGATCGAATGTGCGGGAAGCACGGTGAAAGAGATCACTTCGCTGTTCAAGGATCTGAAAAAAGAGAAATTCGATCTTGTGATCGATTTGCAGGGGCTGCTCAGAAGCGGACTCATAACGGCGGCAACAGATGCGCCCGTGAGGATTGGGTTCGAAGAGGCCAGAGAAGGCAGCAGGCTTTTTTATACTCAGACGATCAAAGGTGGGAGAGATGTCCATGCCGTTGACAGATATCTCAAGGTGGCTGAATTCCTCGGCTGCCGTTCTGACGATGTCTGCTTCCACTTCCCGTCGTCTTTAAATATGGCGGATATCGGCGGGAAGTTCTCTCTTCCGAAGACATACGCCGTTCTGGTGCCCGGCGCCCGATGGCACACCAAGAGATGGCCGCCGGAGAAGTTCGGCGAACTCGCGCTCAGACTGCCGCTGGAAACGGTCATCGTCGGCGGCAAAGGCGACATCGGGATGTCGGACATGATCGCCGCACTATCGCAGGGAAAGGCAACCTCTCTTGCCGGCAAGACGAGTCTGAAAGAATTGATCGAAATCATGCGAAATGCGAAATTCGTGATCAGCAATGATTCAGGGCCCATGCATATCGCTGCTGCCCTCGGCATTCCCGTCTTTGCGATTTTCGGACCGACAGATCCCCGGAGGACGGGCCCTTATGGTAAGGGTAACACGATAATCAGGGAAGATGTTTCATGTGCCCCGTGTTTTAAGAAGAAGTGTGATGACGTGAAGTGTATGAGGAGTTTGTCTGTTGAACGAGTCTACGAGGCGATTACGGTTAGCCTGGCTTCTTCGTCCCCTCGCGGGCTATAGCGATTTTGCCGGTTCTGATGAACTCTTTGATGCCCATCGGCTTAAGAAGCTCGATAAGAGCGGCGATCTTTTTTTCCTCGCCTGTCACTTCGATGGTATAAGTCTTCGGACCCGAGTCCACTACCCTTCCCCTGAAGATTTCGGCAAGCCTTAAGACCTCCGCTTTCTCCTCCTGCCTTGGCGAGACCTTGATGAGGACCATCTCACGCTCGACATGATCGAGCTCCGTCATATCAACCACCTTTATCACGTCTATGAGTTTGTTGAGCTGTTTGATGATCTGTTCTATAATCTGGTCGTCGCCGCTCGTAACAATGGTCATGACCGATGTCTGGGGGTCGATGGTTTCGCCCACGGAAAGGCTTTCGATATTGTAGCCCCTTCCGCTGAACAGGCCGGAAATCCTCGACAGAACCCCGAATTTGTTTTCCACGAGCAATGAAATAGTATGTCTCATCTGTTTCCTATTTTCCTGTTTCCTGTTTTGCCGCCCATGTCTTCTGCCTGGTGCTTAGTGCTTACTAATTACTGATTTTCTGTCTTTTCCTGTCTTCTGTTCCTGTCTTTGTTAGCCGTTTACTGTTCACGGTTTACAGTTTACGGTCTTTACTTCACAGCCTTCAGTTTCTTTTCGGCCTTTTCCTTCTGTTCCTCGAACAGCATCTGATCTATCGGCGCTCCCGCAGGCACCATCGGGAAGACCTTCTCTTTCCAGTCGACAACGAAATCCATGAATACCGTCCTTTTGATTTTGAATGCTTCCTTCAAGACCGGCTCCACTTCACTCGGTTTTGTCGCCCTGAGACCGACCGCGCCGTACGCCTCGGCTATCTTTACAAAATCGGGGACCGTCTCATCAAGCTTCGTGTGCGCATAGCGTTCGCTGAAGAACAACTCCTGCCACTGTCTGACCATCCCGAGGTACCTGTTGTTCAGGATAGCAACCTTGACAGGCAATTTGTTAATGACGGCGGTGGCCAGTTCCTGGATATTCATCTGGATGCTTCCGTCACCGGCTATGTCGATCACAAGCTTATTGGGATGAGCAAGCTGCGCTCCGATTGCAGCCGGGAAACCGTATCCCATGGTGCCAAGGCCGCCGGAAGTCAGCAGCATCCTCGGTTTATCGAATTTATAAAACTGGGCGGACCACATCTGATTCTGCCCGACCTCTGTGGCAATAATCGCATCGCCTTTCGTTAATTCGTATATCTTTTCGACGACAAACTGCGGCTTTATAACTTCATCGCTATATGTGTAGGACAGCGGTCTCTCCCTCTTCCACGCATCGATCTGTTTCAGCCACGCTTTGCGAACCTCTCCCCACTGCTCTTTGATATCTTCCTTCAGAACTTTGTTCAACGCAGATAGTATACTTTTCGCATCGCCGACGATCGGGATATCCACCCTTACATTTTTCCGTATCGAAGTCGGATCGATATCGATATGGACAATCTTTGCATGCGGAGCGAAGGCGTCTATCTTTCCGGTAACTCTGTCATCGAACCGCATTCCGACTGCGATCAGAAGGTCGGACTCCTGAATTGCCTTGTTAGCAAAATATGAACCATGCATGCCCGGCATACCAAGCGAGAGGCGATGGGTTCCGGGGAATCCGCCCAGCCCCATGAGAGTCATGATTACAGGAATATCGGTAATTTCGGCGCACTCTTTCAATTCCTTCGCGGCATTGGACAGAACAACGCCTCCGCCTGAGATGATGACCGGTTTTCTGGACTTGGCGATCAGATGGGCAGCCTGCGTAATCATCCATTTATTGCCCTCGTAGGTCGGATTGTAACTCCTGATTTTGACTTCCGCCGGCCAGACGAAATCCGCCTTCCCCGCCGTCACATCCTTTGGAAGGTCTATGAGCACCGGACCAGGCCGGCCGGATGTTGCGATGTAGAATGCTTCTCTCACAATCCGGGCCAGGTCGCCGGGGTCCTTGACGAGAAAATTATACTTCGTGCACGGTCTCGAAATTCCGACAATATCCGCTTCCTGAAATGCGTCGTTCCCGATAAGCATGGTCGGAACCTGGCCTGAAAAAACTACAAGGGGTATGGAGTCCATCGAGGCCGTCGCGATCCCTGTCACCGTGTTCGTAGCGCCGGGGCCTGACGTCACAAGAACCACACCCGCTTTCCCGGTTGAACGGGCATAGCCGTCAGCAGCGTGGACGGCTCCCTGCTCATGTCTCGTAAGGATCAGCTGAATATCCTTATTGTCATAGAGAAGATCGAATATGCCCAGTACAACGCCGCCGGGATAGCCGAACATATGTTTTACGCCTTCTCTCTTCAAGCTTTCAATAAAAATCTCTGCGCCCATCATCTTCATAAGTCTTTATTGCTCCTCCAAAAAATTATATAATTTTACCACAAAAACCATCGGGGATGTCTATGAGCAAGTGCTCTTCACGAAGTTCTATGATAAAATTGTGAGAAAGAAACGGGAGGTGGAGACATATGGAACTGAAGAATATCGTCGCTTTGACAAACGGTGCGGTCGAGATTAAGGATATTCAGGCGGTCAGAAATAGCATGGACAGTCTGATCTACGAGGCCGTATTTGCCGAAGGCGACAAAAAGACCGCTCTGCTCACCCTCGTGAAAGAGATTGCGAAGGCGGCAGGTGCCATTCCAACGTCAATTCAATCCCTTTATGAAGAGATGGGCAGAAATTATCCCGGTTTTACAACCCCCGCAATTAATATCAGGGGCCTCGCATATGACTCTGCAAGAGTAGTGTTCCGCAAAGCAATGGAATTGAAGGTCGGCGCGTTCATTTTCGAGATAGCCCGTTCGGAGATCGGATACACGAAGCAGAGGCCGCTGGAGTATGCCGCAGTGGTTCTTGCCGCAGCGGTGAAGGAGGGATATCAAGGTCCCGTCTTCATACAGGGAGATCATTTTCAACTTGTCAGAAAGAATTATCTTGCGGATCCAAAGCCGGAAACCGACTATGTGCGAGGTCTGATTAAGGAAGCGGTCGATGCGGAATTCTATAACATTGATATCGATTCATCGACACTTGTTGACCTCGACAGGGAAACAATTAAAGAGCAGCAGAGGCCGAATTTCGAAAAAACGGCTGAACTCGCCGCTCATATAAGAGAGATTCAGCCTGCGGGCGTTGAGATCTCCGTCGGCGGTGAGATCGGAGAGATAGGGAAGAAGAACAGTACGCCGGATGATCTCAGAGCTTATCTCGACGGATTCAAGGAAGTCTTCAAAGCCGGCAAAGGACTGAGCAAACTCAGCGTCCAGACAGGCACAAGCCACGGGGGAGTTGTGATGCCTGACGGCACGCTCGCGAAGGTGAAGATCGATTTCGACACACTCAGGACGCTGTCCGACCTCGCGCGCAAAGAATACGGCCTCTCGGGCTGTGTTCAGCACGGCGCATCGACGCTCCCGGAAGAAGCATTCCATATGTTTCCGGAAACTGGCACTTCGGAAGTGCACCTTGCCACGGGATTCCAGAACATCATATACGACAGCAAGTATCTTCCGGAAGCGTTCAGGTCGGAGGTTTATGACTTCATCAGGCGGGAATATGCAAAGGAGCGGAAAGAAGGGCAGACAGAGGAGCAGTTCATTTACAGCACAAGGAAGAAAGGATTCGGCCCGCTAAAGAAACAATGGTGGGATTTGCCTTCAGGGATCAAAGAACCGATCATGAGGGAATTAGAGGCCAAATTTGAGCTTCTTTTTAAGGAATTGCGGGTGGTAAATACCACGGAGATTGTTAAGAAGACGGTTAAGCCTGTGGTCGTGGCAAAGGAGATAAATGCCGCGCTGGTGGGACTGTAAGGACGGGTCTATGTGATCATACTGATGAGGTGAACAGTATGAAAACTAAACGTTACACAGATCCGAGAATTAAGGACGCAGGCGATGCACTATTAAAATACATCAACTTTGCGCTCGATGTTGCATCAGGCAATAATCAGGAACTGCGTTTCAAGATAAACCGTTGGGTATACTCGAGACTGAAACACATTGAACGGCGTGGCAAAGGACCGCTCAAGAAACATCTCTTCAACTCCGGGATGACAGCGTGTCAAGGCTGCGGTGAATTATTCTCGACGCTGAAAGATATTGAACTGCATAGGAAAGACAGCTCAAAAGGTTATTCTGCCGACAACTGCATATTGCTTTGTAGGCCTTGCCATAGGAAATGTGTCCACGACAATTGACTTACTATAGGCTCAATAGCAAGCGATCAGATTCATAACTCCCCCGCTCCCCCTCTTAGCTTAAGAGGGGGAGCGGGGGGCGTTACTTGGTGATACGTCGTCACGGAATCGCCCGCATGATTGCGAAGCTGATCAGAAACGCCAGCGACGGCGCTATAACCCAGTTCGCAATTATCTTCTTTATCAGGTCAATCTTCACTGTATTCATGCCTTTTGACATCCCCACGCCGCTTATTGCCCCGATGATGCAGTAGGTCGTTGAGACAGGCATCCCGAGAAATGTGAAAAAAAGCACGCACATACCCGCGCCGAATTGTGCTGCAAACCCCGAATAGGGATCGAGGGTGGTTATCCCCTTGCCGATCGTTTCTATAACGCGGTGGCTCAGGATGACCGCACCGAGAAATACGAAGAGGGAGCCAGCGAGAGACGCCCGTATTTGTTCGACTAATCCCGAGTGAATGACGGGTCCCAAAATGGTCGCGAGTTCATTCGCGCCCGTATTGTATGCAATGAGTATTCCGCTGAGAAGCAAAAGGGCTCTCAGCAGTTTTTCGATTCGGAACAGGGATAGTTTTGAGATGGTTTTTTCCATTGCTTTGTAAAGGAACAGGGCCGAAAAAAAAGCAACAGGGGGAGAAATGATCCATGAAACTACGATCTCAAGGAGAGCCACGGAATTCACCTCTGCTCCGGAGGCCACACCGGATCCGGCCAGACTGCCGATTATTACCTGGTGCGTTGAAAGAGGTAATTTCTTCCAGTTTGAGACAATGATGAGAACGGCTGCCACCGACAGAGACACACCGATAAGGGGCGGGGTAATCTCCACGAGATCCTTTCCGACAGTCTCCATGACTTTCTGCCCCTGCACCAGTATGCCGATCAGGACAAAGCACCCGAACAGAAGCAGTGCCCTCCTTAACCTTATCACTCCGCACCCTATGCATATTCCGAGGGCGTTTGATGTGTCATTTGAACCTATGCCGAAGGCTATCAGGATGCAGGCTGCAACGGGGATGAGTTCGGTCATCGACAGGGACAATCATTCCTCGTCGTCAACCCTGCTGTTTCATATGAATGAAGAATGCAAGAAGGGAGGGTGGCACGAGAAGCCTTCCCCGACAGATGTCGGGGTACATGTTGGCATCGGAAGCCACGTCGAAAATACGGAATCAAGATAACGCCTTCAGTGAAGTCCTGTTTTCTCGACGCCATGCCCTGATCAAATCTCATCGCCTTGAAAGGCTTTGAGGGACGCCCTCCTTCTTGCAACGATTGGTTCGATATATCATCTCATCTCATGCTTAAATTTATTATGTGGAGATAGTCGCTGGCGTCTTCGATAACATCGCTCACATGGGTGAGATACGACATGAAATCCGAAAGTATCCTGCCTTCCCAGAAATCCTTCACCTCTTTCTTCCTGAGTTTGCTGACCAGGTCGAATTTCATATCATCCACCTTTTTCTCGTAAATCCTGATGGCCAGTGTCTTCTCCCTCAAGTCTCCCTTGGTGAACAAGGTGTCAAAGGCGATCATGAGCATGTCGCACATCTGCTTATTGATCTCGGCGATCTTGACGCAGTCTTCCGTGATCTCTTCATCCAGTCTCGGCCCCAGGTGTTCAAACTCAAAGGCGGCATCTTTCAGCACATCGAAGGCCTCGTCGACTATCTCGACAAACCTGCATATATTCGTACGGAGAAACGGCAGAAAAGCGCCTTCATAGATGGTCGAAATTATCTCTCTTCTTACACTGTCACCCTCTCTCTCCAGATCGGCTACACAATACATCTGATCCTTATCCCACTTTTCCAGTCCCTTCTTAAAGCATTCCGACGCGGAGAACAGGATTTGCATATGCTTCTTTATGCTGTCTATGACCTTCTGTTCCGTACTGCCTCCAAAGACTTTTTTAAGCACCATGCCCCTCTCTTGCCTTTTTTATTAATTCGGCAGACATGACATCCAGCAATGAAATGATCCCGATAATCTCTTTTCCCTCGCAGACAAAAACCCTCGTAATGTTGAACTTGGTCATCAGATTGACGGCATGATCGACATCCATGCCTCTATTCACGCAAACCAGCGGCTTCGAAGTAATGTCACCGACTTTTGTTTTGTTCAGGTCGAGGTTTTTCCCCAGGACTTTGAACACAATGTCTCTCACCGTGATCACCCCGAAGACGTCTTTGTCGTCTCTGGGTTTGACCAGCAAAGACCGGATCCTCTTGTCGATCATCCTTTCTATGGCGTCGTAAATCGAGGCATCGGCCTGGATAGTCTCCAATTTTTTCGTCATTATCTCGTCTACATTCATAGTTTCACCTCTCAGGGAGATTTTTCATAGCAGAGTCCGGCAACATAACTTATTGAAAGAATATGAGAAATCGTCACCATTGTCAATGAAAATGTGATGTCCATCGAACCCGTGGAGATCAGGGGATATGCCTTGGTCCGATTACTTTGGATGGAGAGAGAAGCGCCGCTCTCCGGAAATCATCTGCTGTCTTTTTCAAGGTGTCGTCACTGTGTTTCTTCAGCAATTAGTCCGCCGCGGATTTGGTTGTTTTGGTCAGCAGTGATTTAAAATATTCTGAAAGTCTGTTAGAGTAGAATAGTACTTTTCGAGGGAGGTTGTATGCGTTTCCTGTCAATTGTGTCTGTTTTGTTTTTCTTGCTGCACTCGCCCCTTGCTTACGGAGAGGTAAGGCAAAAGACATCTACGGAAAAGGAGAATAAGAAAATGGCTGAAACGAGGGCTGTAGTCGAGACGAAATTCGGGAATATCGAGCTGAAATTCTTCCTCGATGTAGCGCCGAATCATGTGAACAATTTTATTGAACTTGCCAAAAAGGGCTTTTACGACGGCACAACGTTTCATCGTGTGATACCCGGCTTCATGATCCAGGGCGGAGATCCCAATTCCAGGGATGCCGACAAGTCCAGGCACGGAATGGGCGGCCCGGGATATACTGTTAAAGCCGAGTTCAATGACAAACCCCATAAGAAGGGAACCTTGTCGATGGCGCGGGCCGGGCACCCCGACAGCGCCGGCTCCCAGTTCTTCATCTGCGTTGCAGATGCGCCGTTCCTGGACAGGCAGTATACCGTATTCGGAGAAGTCGTTTCCGGCATGGACGTGGCTGATAAGATAGTGAGCCAGCCGAGGGACAATAGGGACAATCCCCTTGAGCGGGTCGAGATGAAGGTTAAGATTGTAGAAAAGTAGAGTCTGTTTGTAAATTCGTTTCTGTCATTCCGGACTTGATCCGGAATCCAGGATTATTGAGGTATCTGGATTCCCGTTTTCACGGGAATTACGCATTCTCACGAATCTCTTGTTTATAAACAAACATTGAACAGCGGCGACATGAAATTCAGACTTCTGCTTCCGATAATGCTTTTATTTTTCGCCTGCGTCGCCCAAACCGGTGCGGATGCAAAAGAGATCAGCGTCTTCCGGGCGAGCGACGGAAAGACGATTACCTTTGAGGAAATGATCAAAGAACTCAGGGGAGTGCAGATCGTCTTCGTGGGTGAAACACATAACCAGGAACCCCATCATCGCCTTCAACTCGAAATCATAAAGGCTTTGCACTCACCGAAGAGACCTATGGCTGTGGGATTTGAGATGTTCACGGCGGACAGCCAGGAGACTCTGGATATGTGGACGAGCGGAAAGATCTCACTTGACAGATTTCTGCCGGTGTATTACAAAAACTGGAATTTCCCCTGGCCGTTGTACAGAGATATTCTCCTCTATGTCAGAGATCACAGGCTTCCCTCGGTGGGACTCAATCTCCCCCCGGACATCACACGAAGAGTTTCACAATCCGGCTTCGCGTCGCTCACCGAGGAGGAATTGAAGAAGCTTCCGCCTGAAACAGGCTGTGTCGTCAGCAGGGAGTATATGGAATTCATCCGGAGAGCCTACGCAATGCACGGGCACAACGGTAAGCGGTTTCAGTTTTTTTGCGAAGCCCAGCTGCTGTGGGATCAGGTGATGGCGAGGAATCTTGTGGATTATCTGAGGAAAAATCCGGACAGAGCGATGGTAGTTCTCACGGGAAACGGACACGCGTGGAAACTGGGCATTCCTGACCAGGTGAGGTCGCTGCCCGGAAAATTCACTTATAAGGTGGTTCTTCCCGAGATTCCCGGCCACATCGATCCTCAGCATACGACTATCGCAGATACGGATTACATCATTCTACTGCCTTATTAGAACTTGTCTCAGATCCGCCTCTCGGTGTTCGAATCTCTTTCCGTCATTCCCGCGCAGGCGGGAATCCAGGTTAAAAACACATGGATGCCCGACTACTACCTCGGGCATGACAAAAAAATCTATTTTCATGCTCGCTTGTGAGCCAATTGCTTATGTCGAATCCCATCAGGCGGGAATTCAGGACTCTTGGTTTCGGCGGAAATGGATTCCCGACTGCCACCTCGGGAATGACGGACATAGATTCTTTCAGACCTTCTGTTTGAAAGGATTTTTGAGACACTTCAGACCCGGCACAAAAAATGGCGGGCACTTCTGCCCGCCATTCAATATATCATCGCGCCAACTATCTTCTAATGACCGTGGCCGTGCTCCTCGCCGTGCGCATGTTCCTCTTCGTGTCCGTGGCCGTGCTCCTCGTGAATCTCTTCGTATCCCTTGAACATGGCTATGATATGAGCCATGGGAGTGTGTCCGAGGGTGGCGAGATAGAAATGGACTATCATGAAGGCGCTGAAGAATATCCACAGAAGAATATGGATGAGATCGGCGATCTGTATTCCGCCCATAAGGTTGACGACCGGGGAAAAGAGATTCGGGTCCCAGAGCAGAAGGCCGGTAATGAGCTGAAGGGGTATAAGCAACACCATGATCATGAGATACGACACCTGTTGCATAGGGTT
>JBFLXP010000024.1:0-16341 GCA_040757315.1 Nitrospirota bacterium | reverse complement strand
GGCATCGATCTTCGGATCTCCGACGCCGAGAGCTTCGGCGCCGATCTGATAAAACTGTCTGAAACGTCCTGCCTGCGGCCGTTCATAACGAAACATCGGCCCGGAGTAAAAAAATTTCTGGGGAGACGACAGATTGTAAAGGTGATTCTCCACATAACATCTTACGACGGGCGCTGTCCCCTCCGGACGGAGTGTTATGCGCCTTCCAGCCTTATCGGCGAACGTGTACATCTCCTTCTCGACAATGTCAGTGGTCTCGCCGATACTTCTGATGAACAGGTCGGTCGATTCGATGATCGGCGCCCGGAGTTCATGAAACCCGTAGACGGAGAATACGCTTTTAGCCGTGTCCTCGATGCGCTGCCATGTGTGGATATCCGGAGGGAAGATGTCATGAACACCCTTAAGGGCCGCATACTTCATTCCTCCTTCATGCCTCCCTCTTCTTCCTCCCGCTCCTTGTCAAAATCGAGCATCTTCAGATGGCCCTCGACCAGGCGTTTTACCTCTTCTTTGAAGTGCCGCCTGATACCCTTAAGATCAACGATGTCCTCGTGGATTTTTATGACTTTTTCCTGTGCCTCCTTGAGAACGGAATCAGCTTTGAGCTCCGCTTCCTTTACAAGCAGCTCAGCTTCTTTACGCGCATTTGTCTTGTAGTCCTCCACCATCTGCTGAGCGGTCATAAGCGTTTCCCGGAGAGTTGTCTCCATATCTTTGTATTCCTTGATCTGATTTTCGAGCCGCTGGACGGTCTCTTTGAGCGAAGCGTTTTCACGGAGCAGGTCTTCCATCTCTTCCCGTATTATCTCAAGGAACGCATAGACTTCTTCGGTATCGAATCCCCTCAGCTTCATGGGAAACTGCTTCTGCTGGATGTCAAGCGGCGTTATCCTCATAACGAAATGCCTCCTTTCAGTTTATAGGCAAAGTCTATCAAGGACTGGATCAGGAAGTACTTTACAAATAATATGATGAGTATCACAATCATGGGGGATATATCGATAACTCCCAACCGGTAGCCGATGATCCTCCTTATCGGCCTCAGGGCCGGCTCGGTGACGGCATGGAGGAACCTGACGATAGGATTATAAGGGTCCGGGTTGACCCAGCTTATCAAGGCGGAAGCTATCACGATCCACATATATATGGTCAGAAGTGTATTAAGTATGTAGGCCGCCGCAAGAAAAAAATTTCCGATAATAAACATTTATCCCTTTCTCCCTAATTCTTCCGATCTCTTCTTTGCTGCTCCTATTACATCGGCAATCAGTGTTTTCATGTTTCTTTCTTCAAAAATCTTCAGCCCGGCCGCTGTTGTGCCGCCCGGAGAGGTGACCATCTCTCTGAGCTTCGCCGGGGGCATTCCCGTATCGAGCATTTTTGCAGTGCCGGACATTGTCTGAATGGCGAGATCCGAAGCGTTCTCTCTGGAAAGGCCCACTTTCTCTCCCGCCTCGATCATCGCTTCAACGAAATAAGCAAAAAAGGCGGGGCCGCTCCCCGAAAGAGCAGTCACTGCGTCCATATATTTTTCCGGAAGAACCAGAACCTTGCCCACGGACATAAAGATGTCCCTGACAATGCTCATTTCCTTATCGGCGATGCATTCGCAAAGGGACAGGACCGACATGCCTTCGAGAACAAGCGCCGGCGTATTCGGCATGACGCGGATGATTCTGTCCGTCTTCAATCTGGATGAAAGATACGACAACGTTATCCCTGCGGCGATAGAAATGACAATCGCCTCCTTCGCAAGAGTATCCGCGATCTCCGCGGTCACTTCATCCATATTCTGGGGTTTCACCGCGAAGATAATGATATTGCATCTCTTAGTGACCTCTTTGTTGTCGGAAGTCGTCGTCACACCGTATGTCTTCTCCAAATACGCTCGTCGGTCCGCTCTCGGCTCGGACACTATGATATCTTTCTTCCCGCCCTGTCTGATCCCCTTTATGAGAGCTTCCGCCATGTTCCCGCCGCCGATGAAACCTATCATGTTCTATCTCCTTCCTTACTGCGGCCGATCACCGAAGATCGCAGTTCCGATCCTTACCATAGTTGCGCCTTCGAGAATAGCAACTTCGTAATCATGCGTCATCCCCATCGAAAGCTCCGGAAGCTTATACCCAAGCCGTTGGGCTTTTTCCCGCAGTTCATTCAGTTCACGGAAAAAAGGCCTTGCCATCTCCGGATCTTCAAAAAAAGGCGGCATGGTCATGAGACCTTCGAGCTTCAGGTTTTTCATCTCCGCCAGGGCTTTAATCAAGTCCATAATATCTCCCCTCGGGACACCGTGCTTAGTGGGTTCGTCGGAGAGTTTCACTTGTATCAGAACCCTCTGGGTCTTTCCGGACTTCGATGCGCACTTATTCAATTCTTGGGCGAGGCCGGCGGAATCGACCGAGTGAATGAGGTCGAAAAGCCGGACAGCAGCCTTCGTCTTGTTTTTCTGGAGGTGTCCGACCAGATGCCATTCCACATCGCAATCCGGGCACTGCACCATGCACGTTTCGATTTTTTGCTCCGCCTCCTGCACCCGGTTTTCACCGAGCACCCTCAATCCGAGATCGATTCCCTCCTTTATCAGCTCGTAAGGAACGGTCTTCGTGACTGCCACCAGCTTGACATCGAAAGGACTTCTTCCGGAACGGATCGCCGCGGAAGATATTTTCCGGTAGACATTCTTTATTCGCTCCAGAAACAGTGAATGCGCTATCTGATTACCGGTCCTGTCCATGCCATAAGATTATCGTACAGTTGCACAAGAATTATGAGCCCCAAAAGGGAGGACGGCACGAAAAGCCTTCCCCGACAGATGTCGGGGCACCTTACGGCATCGGAATCCACATCGAAAATGCGGGATCAGAAGGAGCCTCTTAGTGACGTCCTGTTTTCTTGATGCCATGCCCTAATCAAATCTCATCGCCTTGAAAGGCTTTGAGGGATGACCTCCCTTTTTGCAACTTATCTATGACATAGATATAGTATCACAGGGGTACAACTAAGTCACTCCGAGGTTTGTCTGCTAAGGAGTGCATAAGTAAGGAGCCATAGATCCAAGTAACTCCCCCTCGCCCCCTCTTAAGCAAAGAGGGGGCGAGGGGGAGTTACTTGAATGCGAGAATGAGCGAGCGTGCTGGATCTGCCCCTTGATTTATTCCCCATTGGAAAGGGATAAAGCCTCCTGATATTCCTCCCACAATTTCTCTTTCTCTGCGCCCCCATCGATGAAATCCCAAGGCAGTATTTCTGCAAACTCCTTTCTTCGGAAAATGAAGAAGTCCTTATCGATTCCTGCGGCCTCCGCGGCTTTCATCCAATCATGGATCACCGCCATCTCTTCGAGAACTCTTGATGCGCGCCTGTCGCCGAGAGCAAAGAGGCCCTGCATGTAGGCGTACTTCGGCACATCGTGGAACACCCTTACGCCCTTAATCGGTCCGAGGGCGCTCTTTATCGTCTTCAGCCTTGCTTTGACTTCGGTAATAGCTTCCATACAATGCCACTGAAAAGGCGTGAACGGCTTGGGTACGAACGTGCTGATGCTGAGGGTGATGCTCCCTCTCTGAGAAAGAGCCCGTATTTTCTTTGTAAGAGAAACGATGCCGTCGACATCCCCCTTGCCTTCGGTCGGCAGTCCTATCATGAAATAGAGCCTGAGGGTATCGATGCCTTCAGTGAGCAGACGCCCTGCTGTGTCGAGGATGTCTTCCTCGGTTATTCTCTTGTTGATGACCTTTCTCAGCCGCTCTGTCCCGGCCTCGGGTGCGATGGAAACGCTCTTGTGCCCCTTCATCAGTCCGACGATTTCGGCGCTTTTTGCACTCGCCCTTAAGGACGTGATCGAAAAATCCACTCCGGGGATCTTCAAAATCTCCTTGATAGACGGATAGTCCGACAGCGAGGGACCGACAAGGCCGATCCTTTTTGTATGGGCCTGAGCAGTCTCTATCTCGCTACGTATCGTCTTCAGATCCCTCTTTCGGGGCGGGTTATATACTCTGCCCGCAACACAGAACCTGCAACTCCAGGGACATCCCCTCATCGCCTCGATGAGATACATATCGGAGAACTCGGTTTGGGAGGTAATGATAGAGGAGGTGATATTCGATTCCGAGAGGTCTGCCATATGCCGTCTTCTGATCGTTGCCGGAGCGTCTCCCACATTTGTGCGCTTCACGATCCTTCCCTCTCCGTCATAAAAGACCTCGTAGAGGCCCGGCACATATATTCCGTCTACTGTCATGACGCTCCTCAACAACGCCGATCTGGTTGACACGGATTTGTATAGGCCGATGAATTCGGGGAGAAGTTCATCCGCTTCTCCGATAAAACAGATATCAAAAAAATCAGCAACCGGCTCGGGATTGAAGAAGGCGCATATGCCACCCATAATGACAAGCGGATGACGGGCGTTCCTCCCGGAACTTCTCAGAGGAAATCCGGCCAACCGAAGAATCGTCACAATGTTCGGGTAGTCATTTTCGAAGGAAGCGGAAAAAGCAACGATGTCAAAACGGTTAAGCGGACGCTTGGTTTCGAGAGAAAAGAGTTCGGTATCCGTTCTGATGTATTCATCGATATCGCCTTCATCCGGCAGGAATGCTCGTTCACATACCACATCACGCATACCATTCAATAGTCCATAGATTCCCTGAAACCCAAGGTTCGACATGCCAACATGGTATGTGTTCGGGTATACAAGCGCGACGGTGATCTTCCCGCCCGGGTCCTTGTAGACTGTCCCCTTTTCTTTCGACAACAGAAGATCCGCCTTCTCTTTCAGCCTGTAACTCATAGCATCACCATTATGCTGAGCATCGCAAGCGACCAGAGTACGTCGATAGGGAGCTGAAGTCCGGCGGAGGAATCGAACATCAGATCCGCACGCGCGGGGAACTCTTCATCTTCGAGCCAAAGGACGATTGTTACCGGTATTCTCGGTAGAGGAGAAAGCCTGACGGAGGCATCCCCATAGTCACCTGGCTCGCCGCCGAATTCTCTGCCTTTTCGGAGGAAGGTTCCGCCATCCCTGCTGTAGCGTCCTGATAGATTGTCCAGAGGGAGCGCATGGGTCCCGCGGAAAAACAGATCGCCGCCTCTCAGATCTGCCGGTTTCACCAGTCGTCCTGTGAGAGGGATATCCTTTACGTGGATGAGATACCAGAGGCACGAATGGACCGCGAAATATCCAAATTTCCTGAGGACGTTTTGTCCTGGTTCGTCGTTGCTCCGTATGATCCGCTCCTTCGGGTCGACAAGAAATACCGAACCAAAAGATTTCACCCGATAGACGCCGGCAGCCCGGTCGTACGAGACCTTACCATTCGCGCTGATGGTTGACGGGTCGAGACCCATTAAGATTTCCCAGGCTTTCTCTTCTCCGGAAGAGGGCATATAAGGATAATAACACATGCCGCGTGACGAGCCGAAGACGGGAAGAACGGATGCAACAGTCATTGCGAGCACCTGAAGGGTGCGTGGCAAACCGACCTGAAGGGTCGTTGCGAAGGCAAAGCCTGTGGCAATCTCGAAGGAGATTCCTCTCTTCGCTCGGAATGACGCTTTGCGTCAGATTGCTTCGTTTCACTCGCAATGACAATTTTGTCGCTGGATTTGGAAATAAGTCAAAAGACTTGGATTAGTGATATGTGCCGAGTGTATACTATACCCATGAAATGCAAACAGTGCGGCGGCGAAGTACGTCTCTGCATCGGCTGAAAAACGATTACTTTTACCTGCAAGGATTGCGGGAAAAAGTTCGGCCTTAAGGACTATATCGATAAGATAGATGAAGAGTTGTGGGAGCGGATATCCATGCGACCATGCGATAGAGTATAAGGAAGGTCTACATGTCGAGGGAATCATTATTTTATTGTTTCATAATATTTTTTCTTGTGGGGGTTGGGTTGTCGACAGATGCATACTCCGGCGACATGCAGAAGGAAGACAACTTCTTCAAATCCAGCCTTCATTACACCACCGGCGGCATGGCCTACTGGTATGACAAGGACAACGGCGGACTCGAGGCGCTCACCGGGGTGCCGTATGACAGCCCTAAACTCGACTGCCTGAATTGCCATGTAGCGTCGTGCGACCGCTGCCATAAGACCGAGACGGACAAGAAGCTCTCTTATTCGGCAGCGGCTGCCCGCAACCGCGATATGTGTCTCTCATGCCACAAACGGGCCCGGGCTATTATGAACATCGATAAGGCCTCGGGGCAGACGGACGTTCATCTCGCCAGAGATATGCAGTGCATGGACTGCCACACCGCGAGAGACGTTCACGGAGACGGCAAAGAATATTCTTCCATGAAACAGCCGGGTGCGATAGACGCGCAATGTGAAAAATGCCACGCTTCGATTAAGCCCAGCACTTCTCACAAGATCCATGGCGACAGGCTCGAATGCAAAGCCTGCCATATCCGGAGAGTGGTCAGTTGCACGAACTGCCATTTCGATACGATAGTTAATGAGAAGAAGCGTGTGGATATCAAACTCACGGGTTGGGTTTTCCTCATGAATTATGGCGGGAAGGTGACGTCGGCCAACATGCAGAATTTTGTGGCTTCCGGCAGCAAAACCTTCCTGATATTTGCGCCTCAAAACAGCCATTCGATCATGAAGGGCGGAAGAAAGTGCGCTGATTGCCATGCAGCGGAGAACGTGAAAAAGGTGAATGAAGGGAAGATACAACTCACATGGTTCGAAAACGGTGCCGTGAAAAATGCGAAAGGCGTGATCCCTGTTGTAGAAGGCGTGACCTACGACACCGTCTATCAAAATTATCAAAACGAAAAGTGGACGCCGATAGAAAAGCCGGCGGCGCCGAGACTTCAGTATGTTGGCTTCGGCTCACCGCTCACTCAGGAACAGTTGAAGAAGCTATCAATGCCTGCGGGGAAATAATCGCAAACATTTGCAAGCCCCTCATTTTGTCATCCCGGCTTGTCCGGAATCTTCCCGGTCTCTCGGAAGGATTCCCGACGCGCTTCTCTTGCGGGAATGACAGCCCTTTTGGGTGCTGTTCATAACACCAGTCGTTTATGCGATACTACACTAATTCAGTCTGCCTTCCTACCTCAATCTTTGGAGGATCTCCTGAATATTCGGCAATGCCGCAAGGGCAGCTTTCTCACCTTCAAGCACTGCCTCGTGCCTCTTAGTAAAGTCCGCGGCGCCGATGTATCCCACCTTTGGTTTGATGACAACATCTGCCTTCGAAAGCTGTGCGGCAGAGATCTTTCCATACATGATACTGATCGACTGGAGCATCGTCTCGATCGTTCCGGAAGGAACTGACTGAGCGGAATCACCTGAGATATCGACGGCGATGACGACATCTGCCCCGAACTTTCTCGCCGCCTCAACCGCAACAGGACTGACAACTCCACCGTCCACATACGTTCTCCCGGATATCACGGGGGGAACGAAGATCCCGGGTATGGAGCAACTGGCCCGCACGGCAGTGCCGGTATTTCCGCTGGCGAACAAAACCTCTCTGCCGGTCTGGATATCCGTAGCAACGGCGTAGAAGGGGATCCTCAATTTTTCAATGGGGGCATTTCTGACCATCTTGTTTATGTACGACTCGATCTTCTCGCCTTTGATGAACCCGTTGTCAGGTATAGTCAGGTCGATGATATCATCCTTTTCCAGGGCGAAGGATGCTTTCTGGAGTTCGAAGGCATTGTATCCATAGGAATAAAGAGAGCCGACGAAGCTTCCGGCGCTGGTGCCGACGATCATATGCACGGGTATCTTGTTGGCTTCAAGTACTTTCAGTACACCGATATGGGCAAACCCCTTGGCCGCCCCCGCCCCGAGGACAACGGCTACCTTTGCCGGTTTGGCCGGAGGTTGTATTTCCTTTGCGCAGGAAAAAGCAAATATGAGGGTGAGCAAGAAAGCAAAAGCCCCGATTGTTTTTTTCATACTCTTAAAAATACTCTTCTGCCTTCGCATTTGTCAAAGGGACAATTTTTTTCATGATACAATTGATCTTATGGACCTCGTATCTATTCGATCTCTGACTAAAACTTACGGCGATTTGAAAGCAGTGGATGCCATCAACTGCGGAATCCTCCATGGTGAGTGCTTCGGTTTTCTGGGACCGAACGGCGCCGGTAAGACGACGGTTATGAAGATCATTTACTGTTTCATGCCGCCCTCTTCCGGAGAAGTGAGGGTGTTCGAAATGGATGTCAGAGAGAAGACGAGCGCCATAAAAGCGCGTATCGGGGTTATGCCGCAGGAAGACAATCTGGATCCGGACCTCACTGTGTTCGAGAACCTGATTGTCTACGCCCGCTATTTCGACATTCAAAAGAAAGAGGCGACAAACCGCGCGTGGGAACTCCTTGACTTCGTCGACATGAGAGACAAAGCAAAGGTGAAGATAGAGCAGTTATCGGGCGGCATGAAACGCAGGCTCATTCTCGCCAGAGCGCTAATCAATAATCCTGAACTCTTGATCCTCGACGAGCCTACGACAGGTCTCGACCCTCACAGCAGGCGCACGGTGTGGGAAAAACTCAATTATCTGAAGGCGAACAACGCGACGCTTATCCTCACGACTCATTACATGGAAGAGGCTGAAGTCCTTTGCGACAGGGTCGCTATAATGGACTTCGGGAAGATTATTGCGACAGATTCTCCTCAAAGGCTGATGAGCATCCACGGAGGCAATCTGGAGGATGTGTATTTGAAGCTGACGGGAAAGGCGTTGAAGGAATAGAGACTAATGATGACATTTTCCCAGCGCAGGATATGGTATTGTCGCTCATTCTCATCCGGATTCCGAATGCTTTCGGTATCCGGACTCCGAGGCTTTCGCCTCTTTATTTTTGAATACTTCATTCGATTATCGGCAAAAGAAACCGCTTCAATACCATATCCTGCACTGCTCGGCGGGCTGACGTAATATGAACCTGAAGCGGGCGTTCAGAGTGTGGCAGCGGCATCTGACGGTTTATACGAAACTGTATAAATCGAGCATTGCACTGAATTTTGTCGAACCGGTCCTCTATCTGGCAGCCCTCGGTCTCGGCCTCGGGGCATTCGTGAAGGAGATAAACGGAGTCCCATATATTCAGTTCATCGCCCCGGGTATTATTGCGTCTTCTTCCATGTTCGCCGCAATCTACGAGTGTACTTACGGCACCTATGTCAGGATGACGTACCAGAAAACTTTTGATGCAATCCTTGCGACTCCGGTGAATCTTGACGACCTTGTCGCGGGGGAACTGATGTGGGGAGCAACGAAGAGTCTCCTTTACGGCACTATCATAATCATTGTCATTTCACTTTTCGGTCTTGTTCAATCGCCCTTGATCGTTCTCGCCGTGCCTTTGCTTTTTATATCGGGACTTATCTTTGCCGAAATATCAATAGTCTTCACCGCCACCATACCCGGCATCGATTCTTTCAACTATTTCTATACCCTCTTTATGACCCCGATGTTTCTCTTTTCCGGGATATTCTTCCCTCTCGACAACCTGCCTCCGGTCGTGGCGAAGATCGCCTTCTTTACTCCGCTATATCACCTCGTTAATATTTGCAGAGGGCTTGCTTACGGAGAATTCGCAGTCTTCACATGGGATACAGCGTGGATCGTCATTGTCGCTGCCTTGCTTGCGCCCTATCCGTTTAGATTGATGCGGAGAAGGATTGTAAAATAGGATGAAGAGACAGTTCATAAAGTTGCGTTGAAGTAGTTCGTCATTCCCCGTCCGTCAATACGTAAGACGGATGATCGGGGAATCCAGTCTTTTCCCGAAAGCTCTCGGTGCTGGATTGTCCGGTCAAGCCGGACAATGACAAAGCACAGCTTCTGGACGGCCTCCTTATACCTCTTTAGAAAAGAGAGGGCTTCTGTGATGGCTTTCCGATCATCCTTAAAAACTCGGCATACGTGATCGTCTTCACCTTCAGACTCTTCGCCTTCTCCAATTTCGATCCGGGGCTCTCGCCCACAATAACATAATCCGTGTTCTTCGAAACAAAGGAAGCCGCGCGCCCGCCGAGCCGCTCTATCAGTTCTTCAACCCCATCTCTCGATTTCGGAAGTGTGCCGGTGACGACGAAAGTCAGCCCGTCAAGAAGCTTCTTCCCGGTCTCTTTTCCCGCATAGTCGGGGTTGGTCATCGCAAGGCCCAGATCCTTGAGTTCCTTCAACGTATCGAGATTCTTCCTGTCATTAAAAAAATCAGCTACCGAATGCGCTATTTTCTTGCCCATCTGCCTTATCTTCGAGATCCTTTCGGGGCTGACCTGGAAGAGGTCCTCAAGTCTCTCAAAATTTTTCGCAAGGAGTTTGGAGGCGTACTCGCCGACATGCAGAATGCCGAGGGCATAAAGGAATCTGGCGAGGGTAGCATGCTTCGACCGGCTGATGGCATCAATAAGGTTCTGCGCTGACTTTTCGGCAAACCTCGGAAGACGGAGCAAGTCTTCTTTCTTCAGCTTGAAAATATCGGCAAAATTATGCACGAGTCCGCGAGAGTAAAGCAGTTCAACGTTCTTCTCGCCGAGACCTTCGATATCAAGAGCGCCCCGCGACGCGAAATGGATGATCCTTTCCTGAACCTGCGCGGGGCAATTAAGACCTATACATCTCGCTGCGACCTCGCCTTCTTCTCTCACCACTTTCGAACCGCACACCGGACAATTTTCGGGGACCGGAAATTTCTTCTCTTTCCCCGTTCTTCTATCTTTGATTACAGCGATAACATGAGGAATGACGTCTCCGGCTCTCTCAACTACGGCAGTATCACCTATGCGTATGTCCTTTCGTTCCATCTCGTCCCAGTTATGCAGGGTCGACCTGGATACCGTGACACCTCCGATTCTCACAGGTTCAAAGATAGCAAAGGGAGTGATGACGCCGGTCCGACCCACACTTCCCCGAATGTCCAGGATTTTCGTCGTGCCCTGATGGGCAGCGAATTTGTAGGCTACAGCCCAGCGGGGTTCACGAGTCTTCATTCCCAGCGATCTCTGCAACCCGAAATCATTCACCTTCACCACAGCACCGTCTGTTTCGAACGAGAACCGATTCCGTTTCTCCTCGATCTCCTTGATCACCTTCAGCACTTCATCGATGCCCTTTGCCAGTTTAACAACGGCGGGAACTGGGAATCTCGCTCTCCTGAGCCAGGCAACGAATTCCCACTGGCTTTTGAAATCCATACCCTTCACGGCCCCGATCCCGTAACATGCGAGGTGAAGGTTTCGTTTCGCGGTGATAGAAGGATCGAGCTGTCTGACGGAGCCGGCGGCTGCGTTCCTCGGATTTGCAAAAGAAGGTTCGCCTCTTTCTTCTCTTTCCCGGTTCAATTTTTCGAACTCGTCAATATCCATGTAAACCTCGCCCCTGAAATCGATCTCATCGGGTATTTTGACTCCTTCGTCGATTTTGAGCGGAACGGACCGGATCGTGCGGATGTTCCTCGTTACATCTTCACCCTCGTATCCGTCGCCTCGTGTGGATGCCCTTAAGAGTATGCCGTGGCGATACGTCAGTTCAAGCGCAAGCCCGTCATACTTAGGCTCAACCGTGTATTCAATGGTCTCGCCGGAACCGAGGAATCTCTTCACCCTCTTGTCAAACTCGATAACTTCGTCATGAGAAAAAGCATTGTCAAGGGAAAGCATAGGCTCCGTATGCTTGACCTTTGCGAATTTATCAAGAGGAGCCGCGCCGATCCTCTGCGTGGGCGAATCAGGCAGAATGTAACCATACTGGTCTTCCAGTTTTTTCAGGTGAAAATACATGCGGTCGTATTCTTCGTCCGACACGACGGGAGAATCAAGGACGTAATAACGGTAGGAGTGATAGTTGAGCTCCTTGACGAGTTTTTCGATCTCTTTCTTGATGTCTTCGGGGATTTTAGTCATTTCTATGTATTCGTAATTGTCCGTTCGTCATGCCCGCAGGTCGTAAGCGGGCATCCATGGCTTCTGGATTCCCCGGTCAAGCCGGGGAATGACGGGGTTTTGGTTTCTAATTGCCAGCGTAATAAGCCCGTTCAACAATCTCAATAAGAAACTTCAAAGCCTCCAGCGCTGCCTCCCTCTTGTTTTCTTCTCTGTCCCCCGACAATCTCAGTTCCTTCGCCCAGGTTTTCCCTTTCCCCGCCACAGCAATGTAAACGAGCCCTCTGTCTTTTCCTTCAAGCGCATCAGGCCCGAGGTTCCCGGTGGTCGAAAGAGAGAAATCTGTTCTTGAAACGATTCGAACTTTTCGAGCCATCTCTTTCGCCGTCTGCTCGCTCACCACGCCGTATCTCCGGATCACATCCGCGGAAACGCCAAGGATCCTTCTTTTTGCATCCGCAGAATAAGACACCACCCCGGCCTCGAAAAAGCCGCTTGCGCCGGGAAGAGAGGTCAGCAGATGGCAGACAAGGCCGCCAGTGCATGACTCGGCCGCGGAAAGGGTAAGCCCTTTCTCTTTGAAAAGATCGTGCACCTTCCTGACGACTGTTTTTAGTGCTCTGTCCATAAAATTGACCACTGAGGGCGTCCCATTGAACAGTTATCAGACTGTAAATTTATCATCCTTCGGCATCCGTCTTACTTGCCGACGGATCAGGATGACGATGTCATGGTGATCCGTCAATACTCAAGACGGATGTCGAACCATGGCACTCCCTCTAAATCGGCTACAGAAAGTTTATCAGAGAAGCAGGGAAAAGGGAATTTGCGCACCCTAATTCAAAACATTGCAATATTCCTTATAGTTGGTATAATCAGTATTAATTTCATGCTTCCGGGGTTACAGTGGAGGGAAAAATTACCTTGCACAACATTCGCACTCACTCATATCTTAACGGGAGGTATTATTTTTTCACTGACCTCTTCTGAATTCATCAAAACTTTAGATGAATCTGTCACATATTCGGCCCGCAAACAACAAGGCGCTGTGAGATGACGGACAAAAAGACGAAGACTAAAAAGGAACTTCTGGCAGAAATAGAAGACCTCCATCAGAGGCTTGCGGAGGCTGAAGAGACTCCGAAGGTGATCCGGAGTGGAGAGGTCGATACATTTGCTGCGTTGGAAACTGGCGGAGAGCAGCTTCGTACTCGTCCCTACCGTGAAGAGCATTTCCGTAAGATTTTTGAGAACGTAGCGACGGGAATCGCCATCACGGATTTGGAGGGGCAATTCATTCAATGCAACCCGGCATATACGTCGATCGTCGGCTACACTGAGGAAGAACTCCGTAGTATCGTATTCTCTACTTTGCTGCACCCCGCTGATCGAGAAGAAAACCTGGTCCAGATGCGACGCTTAATGGCAGGGGAAGTGCCATTTTTCAAAATCGAAAACCGGTACGTGCACAAGAATGGCAAGCCGGTTTGGGTGCAGAAATTTGTCTCTGTATTGCGTGATGATGCCGGCGTTCCGGCCTGTCTCATCGCACTGGTCACAGACATCACGGAGCGCAAACAGATAAATGAGGCGCTTCGGCGGTCGTTGGCCAATGCCGTGGAAAAGCAGCGCACGCTGGAAGCGCTTATGGAATATGTTCCGGAAGGCATCACCATTGCGGACGCCTCTGACCTGAAGATTCTCTACGTGAGTCGCCATGGCCAGGAACTGCTCGGCGGTCCTCATCAAGGCAAGACAGTGGGCGAGGTCGTTGAGCAGTGGCAGGTATTCGAGGCCGATGGCGTCACACCAATGCCTGAGGGGGAGTTGCCATTGGTGCGTGCTATTCGCACCGGTGAGATAGTCCGGGACAAAGAGATCGTGCAAGTCAGCATCGAAGGCCGTCGCCTTTTTCTGCTCTGTAACGCCTCCCCGATACGCGACGCCGATGGTAGTATAGTTGCCGGTATCGTCTCCTGGCGTGACATTTCCGAGCATAAGCGGATTGAGAGAGAATTAGAAAGATATCGAGAGCACCTCGAAGAGTTGGTTAAGAAACGAACAGCCGAGTTGACAAAGGCGAACAGAGATCTGAAGATGATCTGTGAATGCAATCAGGCGCTTGTGCGCAGTTCTGACGAGCAAGCACTGCTTAATGAAATCTGTAAAATCATAGTCACAGTCGGCGGATATAGGCTTGCCTGGGTCGGCTATGCGGAACACGATGAATTGAAAAATGTCCGCCCCGTTGCTTACGCAGGGTTCGAAGAAGGTTACCTCGAAAAGACCGATATTACCTGGGCCGACGATGATCGGGGACGCGGGCCGTCAGGAACAGCTATTCGCACGGGACAACCGGCAGCCTGCCGCAATATACTGAAAGACCCGGCGTTTGCGCCATGGCGCGATGACGCAATCCGTCGCGGATATGCGTCGTCGATCGCGTTGCCTCTGACAACCGGGGGAAGAACCATCGGCATGCTGGCCATTTACGCGACGGAGCCGGACCGGTTCGATGCCGAGGAACAGAGAATGCTGACTCAACTGGCCGACGACCTCATGTTTGGAATTCTGGCCATACGCGCCCACGATGAGCGCAGGCGGGCGGAAGCCCAATTAGGAACCGAACGGCAGCGTCTGTATGATGTTTTGGAGACGCTGCCAGCTTATGTTGTCCTTCTCGCGCCGGATTACCACGTGCCCTTCGCCAACCGGTTTTTCAGAGAGCGGTTCGGTGAGTCCCATGGCAAGCGGTGCTTTGAATACCTTTTTAATCGCACTGAGCCATGCGAGATTTGCGAAACGTACAGAGTACTGAAAACCAACGCCCCTCATCGGTGGGAGTGGACAGGACCTGATGGACGCAATTACGACATTTACGACTTCCCCTTCCGGGACACGGACGGGTCCCCTCTGATTCTTGAGATGGGAATCGACATCACCGAGCGCAGGCAGGCTGAAAGAGAACTGAATCGACTGAATGAAGAACTTGAACAGCGAGTCATTGAACGAACACAAAAGCTTGAAGAGGCCAACAAGGAGCTGGAAGCATTCTCATATTCCGTGTCACATGATCTCCGTGCGCCTTTGCGTGCTATTGACGGCTTTTCCAAGATCTTGCTTGAGGAACATAAAGACAACCTTGACGATAAGGGCAGGGAATATCTAACCATCGTTAGGAACAGCACTCAGCATATGGGCCGTCTCATAGACGATCTTCTGGCCTTTTCTCGCCTCGGACGACAACAAATGCGTTTCTCACATTTCGACATGGAAACACTTGCGAAGACTGTGTTCGAAGAACTCAAGCTGGGTGTTCCCGAGCGGTCGATCGAAATCGACGTTAAACCTTTGCCGGTGGGATACGGCGATCCTGCGTTAATCCGGCCGGTCTTTTCAAATCTTTTATCGAACGCCATTAAATTTACCAGGGGGAGGGAGACCCCTTTTATTGAGGTGGGCGGACAGGAGGAAAAAACCGAAGGCGTGTATTACGTCAGAGACAACGGCGCAGGATTCGACATGAAATACGCGCACAAACTTTTCCGAGTCTTTCAGCGCTTGCATAGCATGGATGAGTTCGAGGGCACGGGTGTCGGCCTCGCAATAGTCCAGCGAATAATCCATCGCCACGGGGGTAGGGTATGGGCTGAAGGAGAACCGAACAAGGGCGCAGCCTTCTACTTTTCGCTGCCGAAAGAAATTATAAAAATGCAGGATGAATGATGCGGCATTCAATGGTCAGAAGAAAAAAGATGATTAATAAGAAGCGGAAATCGGCAGGAAAAGAGGATTCCACAACAAAAATCCTTCCCGGCAATACAGGCATATCAAGGGATGCACGTTCTTTCAAAACCTCTGCCTGCCGAGGAAGTTGAAAAGTTTTTCGGGCAGTAATATGGGCGTAATAGCCTCCTATGTCCATCGCTCACGACCTGACCCCAAGATACAGGAACAACAATCATAACGCTTGATTATCAGTCATTCGAGTCCCGAATGCTTTCGGGACACTGCAATCTCCACGAAAAAGGCGAGATTGCTTCGTTTCACTGCAATGACATTTCTCATCGCCGGATTTGTGTTACATAACTTGACATTTACTCCGAATTAATTAAGAATCCTTAGAAACAAATACGGCAAGGAGCGTAGAGATGATCATCGGTGTTCCAAGAGAAATAAAGCGAGCTGAATTCAGAGTGGGGATGACTCCTTACGGGGTTGAAGAACTCAAGGCGGACGGCCACACGATCCTGATTGAAACCGGAGCCGGAATCGGAAGCGACTTCCCCGACGAAATGTATCGGGACACGGGCGCAGAGATTGTGGAAAAGGATCCGCTCTTCGATAAAGCAGATCTGATCGTCAAGGTGAAAGAACCCCTTCCGTCCGAATATGATCTCCTGAAAGAGGGACAGGCTCTCTTCACTTTTCTCCACCTGGCTCCTAACCCTGAACTGAC
>JBFLXP010000023.1:0-16421 GCA_040757315.1 Nitrospirota bacterium | reverse complement strand
AGTCGGTCGACAGCGGCGCAGCCCTTAAACTCGTGGGCTGGGAACCGGAAATCCCTGACGGAAAGGTTGACGGAGAGCTTGCGACGTCCGGCAACGCATTCAATCCCGAGGGATCATTTGTCTATCGGGCATCAACAAAAGGGCAGAAGGCATACTTCCGGGGAAAACCATACCCGGTTGAGAACGTTCTCAGCAGAATACGGGGCATCAAGGGCAATTTTGCGATGCGTGAAAAAATCCTTTCTCTGATGGATCTGAGCCTTGATACCCCTTTGACTCGCCTCTTCGTGAACGGAACCGCGGATATCGCAAACAGCACTCTGAATCTGAAAGCGCGGTTGACAACGGATAACGCGTCTGATCTTGCGCTGCCATATTACAAGGCATTAACCGGCCGCGGCGAATTCTCCGGAGCACTGACCGGCCGCTTTGATAATCCGAGGATATCGGGAAAGGGCGTGCTGGCGAATGCCGCCGTTGAAGGATATCGGTTTGGCAGTATCGCATCCGATTTTGCCTATGAAAAGTCTCTGCTGAATATCCGTGAAACAGCCCTCAGAGCGTACGGCCAGGACCATGTGCTGCGCGGCACTATCTCTTTTCCGGAAGCGAAACAACTCTTCGATCTTGCCGTACCTGTGTTTGATCTGAAGGGTTCGGTGAAAAACGCTGATTTCGGGAAGACTGTGCAGATCTTTTATAAGGACTTTCCAGGGCGCGGAAGCCTAAGCGGTGATATGCGGCTTACCGGGAAGGGCGAGGGCATCAAGATCGACGGAGATGCCTCCGTGCAGAACGGCGCTGTCTACGAGACGCCCTTTGACGGAGCATCTTTCAATTTTTCGTATGCGCTTAAGGAATTTTCCGTCAGGAAATTGAGGATTGTGAGAAACAGGTCGATACTCAACGCAGAGGGTGCGATAACCGGGAAGAACGCTTTCCACTACAAAGCTTCGGCCCAAAAGATTTATCTCAAGGATCTGGGCTTGAAAGGGATGCCCGACGACATGGCCGTTTCCTTGCAGTCGGAAGGCAAGGGCACTTTTGAAAACCCCGGGGTTTCGATACGTGCGCAGATGGTGAGCGGCACGTTCAAAGGCAGGGAGATCGGCGGCGGCTGGGTAACCGCCTCGATCCGTAATAAGGATATCGAAGCGCAGGGGGCTCTTTTCGATGAAAAAATGAGGTTCACGGGAAATGCAAGGTTTGACGAGACTATGCCGTGGAAAGCCCGTATATCTATCCTTCCGTCCCGATATGATTTTATCGTCGGCTCGATCCTTAAGGATGTACCGGAAGATCTCCGCCTGAACCTCGAAGGGAAGGTCGATCTGCAGGGAGACAGAGATAATATAGCAGCGACCGTGCTCTTTCAGAAGATAACTCTTGCTCTCTTCGGCCAGACATTTACGAACGATGTCCCCATCCAGATATCCGTGGACAACAGGAAACTTGCCGTCCGTTCTTTTGCTCTGAAGAGCGGCACGACTTCGTTCAGACTCCAGGGGAGGCTTGAAATCGGCAGGGAGTTCGATCTTGCTCTGGACGGAAGCTCCTCTCTCGCTCCGCTTAAAACAATGTCGCCGAAGATCGGATATCTGAAAGGTGGCGCGGATTTTGTCTTTTCGATCAGGGGCAAGTGGCAGGAGCCGGAGATCGACGGGGGCATGACAGTGTCGAACGCATCCTTCGGCTTGCGCGACTATCCGACGTACATAAGTTCGGTCAACGGAAACCTTCACATCGATAAAGACAGAATCGTGCTCGATAGGCTCGCGGGAAAGATAGGCGGCGGAAACGTCACCATATCGGGAATCGTTTATCTGAAAGCCTTTCGTGTGAGGAGATTCTATGTCGACACTTCCTTCGACGACATAACGACGACTTTGTCGAAGGACTTTACGGTCAATTTCAGCGGAGATCTTCTTTACAAGGGTACGCCCGAAGCTCAAAGCCTCGCCGGCGACGTCAGAATAAACAGGGCCCGTTATAAACAAATGATCGAATGGAGGACATGGCTTATCTCGACAAAGCCGAAGGAGGCGCCGACGACGGAGTTGTCGATGTTCGAAAGGGCCGACCTCAACATAAGAATCTCGGGAAGTGAAAACATCTCGATCGATAACAACATCGCCCGGGCGCCGATCCGGATACGCGGCGATATGATTGTCAAGGGAACGCTCGCAAATCCTATTTTGTTCGGCAGGATCGAGGCGACCGAGGGCTACGTCTACTTCAGAAATAATGAGTTCAGGTTGATTTTTGCAAGCGCCGATTTCGCGGATCCCAACAGAATGAAACCGCTTATTAATCTTACCGCCGAGACAACGGTTAAAGGATATAATATACGGTTGATTCTTGAAGGCCAAATGGACAGGTTTAACCTGTCTCTGACATCGGACCCTCATCTGGAAGAGGTGGACATTTTTTCCCTGCTCACCGTCGGGCAATTCGGCAAAGACATTCAGGGGCTTAAGGGTGGAATCGGCGCAGGAGAGGCAACGTCGTTTCTGACCGGCAAAGTCCAGGACGTCGTCGAGGAGCGACTCAGATCCATCACCGGATTGGACAGATTTCAGGTTGAGCCGTATGTATCGAAGGTTTCGGGTACTGTGGGACCCCGGGTGACTGTTTCCAAGAGGCTGGTCGGCGACAAGCTGTTTCTCACGTACGCGAATCCGATAGGTTCTACAGAGGAACAGGTTATCAAACTTGAATATCTTTTGAGCAAGACCGTTTCACTTGTTGGTTTCAGAGATGAAAAAGGAAGCGTGGGAGGTGATCTGAAGTTCCGTTTCGAATTCAAATGAGAGTAGTCCTGTATTTGCTGATTACTGCGCTGGTCTGTGCGAGCCCGCGAGACGCTGCTTCTGCGGTTGCGGGGGAAATAAAAATCGACGGCCTGATATCGATCGGCAGGGACGAACTTCTGTATCTTTTAGATATACAACCCGGCAAGGATATCACCGGGGATTCCGTGCGTTTGGGAATCAAGAGGGCTTTTCTTAAGGGAATATTCGAAGACATCTCCGTGGAGACGGACGGCGGAGCGCGGCCGAAGGTTAATATTCGGGTAAAGGAGAGAAGCCGGATCGAAAAGATCTCACTGGAGGGTGACTATGCTCTTTCGGGTAGGCGAATAAAAAAGCTCTTCATGCTGCAGGAAGGACAGCTTTTGCCGTGCGACATCATCGAAAGGGCCGTCAACAATCTCAAGACGGAAATCGAAAAGCTGGGATATCCCCGCGCCGATATTAAGGCGGAGGTCAGGAAACTGGATAAGCCGAATGAGATCGAAATCAGGTTGAAGGTAGATACGGGCGCACCCGATATAATCAAATCCATCAATGTGTCAGGAGCGCCTGACGACATCAAAAGAGTGATAAAGTTGTCCGAGGGCGACATGTACAGTCTGAGCGCGATGAAGAAAGATACCGAGCGGATAGAGAAATATTACAAAGATCAGGGCTATATTAAGCCGGTCGTGACGGCTGCATATCAGGACGGAATCCTTTCGGTTCGCCTCCAGCCGGGGAAACGCCTGGAGATAGCGCTCATCGGAAACGAATCCATCAGTTCAAAAGAGCTCCGCAGGGAGATGCCCTTCTTCGAGGCCGAAGAGGTTAACGAGGACATTGCCGAGGAAGCGGTCCAAAGGATGTTAGGGGTTTACCGCGCCAAGGGATATCCCTTTGCGCAGATAACCAGCGGTATTACTGAGAAAGACG
This sequence comes from Nitrospirota bacterium, assembly GCA_040757315.1. Classification (GTDB taxonomy): domain Bacteria; phylum Nitrospirota; class Thermodesulfovibrionia; order Thermodesulfovibrionales; family SM23-35; genus JAKLQR01. The sequence continues at coordinate 12,693 of JBFLXP010000023.1, read as the reverse complement.
GTAGTATCCAGGTCAGTTTCTCTGTTTCCGAAGGTTCAAAGGTAAAAATAGGGAACGTGTCTTTTCTTGGCATTAGTCTGCCTCAGAAGAATCTGGAACAGATTATGTCTCTTCGCAAGGGGAAACCCTACAATCCGGCCCTGATGCAGGCCGACAGAGAGACGCTCGAAAACTTCTATAATTCCCTGGGATACCTGCAGGTCGAAATCTCGGAATTCGAGACGAAATATGACGAATCTGCCGGAAAGATGGACATTGTCATCAAGGTGTGGGAAGGGCCGAAAACCGAAATAGGAGAGATAGCCGTGACAGGGACGATCAACGTGCCCGAGGCCGAGGTAAGAAAGGCCATCCCGCTGAAGCCGGGTGATCCTTATAACGAGGTCGACGTATCCAACGCGCGGTTCAAGATCATCGAGTTTTACAATAGTAAAGGATTTCCGGACACAACGGTCGAAATAATGAGGGACTTCGACGGCCGAAAGGCACATGTCACATTCCGGATTGAAGAGGGCAAGAATATCCTCTTCGGGAAAGTCATCATCACCGGCAATCAGAAAACCAAGTATGTGGTCGTGCAGCGTGAACTCAAACAAAAGGAAGGCATGCCGTTCGATTACGGCATTCTGACACAGGACAGGCAGAGGCTTTACAAATTGGGCCTTTTTACTGATATCAATATCGAAGTGCGCGACACGTACGATCACCAAAGAGACGTCCTTATGCATCTGAGGGAGGGCAACGCCGGATCGGTCGAGTTCGGTTTTGGCTATGCGGACTACGAGAGGTTCAGAGGGTTCGTGGACTTAAGTTACCGCAACCTTTGGGGCATGAACAGACGGGTGTCCCTCCGGGGTGAAGCCAGTTCCCTTGAAAAGAGACTCATCCTCCAGTATTACGAGCCCTGGTTTCTTGATATTCCGCTCCCGTTTCGGGTCATCTTTCTCAGCGAGGACAGAGAGGAGATAGATCCCGACAGCCGCGATATCCGCTATCACCTGACGAGGCAGACGGTAAGTGCTGGTGTGGAGAAGCAGTTGAGCGAAAGGATCAAGTCTGAACTGTACTATGAATTTTCGTATGTCAACACGTTCGATGTCCAGCCTGATGTAGTCCTGAGCAGGGAGGACACCGGCACCTTGATTATAAGCGGCCTGCGTCTCGGTCTTATCTATGACACCCGGGACAATGCTTTCGAACCAACGAAAGGAGTACTTGCAGGAATGTCGACGAAATTCACATCGCCCATATTGTTTTCGGAGACGGATTTCGTGAAGGTAAATTTCTACGGTGACGTTTACAAAGAGGCCGTAAAAGGCATCGTTCTGGCTGCATCGCTCCGCGGAGGCTTTTCGCAAGGATACAACAAGACCCGGGAGCTTCCGATCGTCGAGCGTTTCTTCCTTGGCGGCGGAACGACTGTGAGAGGCTACGCACAGGACAGCCTCGGACCGAAGGGATCGGACGGAAACCCGACCGGTGGAAATCTGTACCTGATGGAGAACCTTGAGGTCAGGACAAACCTCGGGAAGGGAATAGGTCTTGTCGCGTTTCTTGACGGAGGTAATGTCTGGGTGAACTGGGAAGATTTTGAGATCGAGGATATGAAGTTCACAACCGGTCTCGGGGTGCGGTATTCTACGGCAGTGGGTCCTCTCCGCGTTGATTACGGGCATAAGCTCCAAAAAGAAAGAGGTGAAAGCAGCGGTGAAATCCATTTCAGCATCGGGCATGCCTTTTAGGAGAGCGGAATTCAATGCCCGAGTTTCGGACTTGCCGACGAACTGTGTTCCAATGGTTGTCATTATCCGGCTTGACCGGATAATCCAGTGCCTTCTTCTGGATTCCCCGATCGAGTCGGGGAATGACAGAAACAAAAAAAACGGGAGGTTTTCGCGATCTTCGGGGCTTCACAGTATCATCCGACGATTGTTACCGTGTTTTTTGTTATTTTTCTTTACTTTTTGCCCTGAGCTCCATGCTGAAATAAAGGACCGCGTGGTTGCTTTTGCCGACAACGATGCGATAACGTTCAGCGAACTGGAAGATCACTATGCGACGGCTGTCAGGGTCACGCCGAACATTTCGATGGAAGAGGTCCTGAACACTATGGTCAACAGACTCCTTTTGACCAGGGAAGCAAAAAGGCTGAGGCTGGAAGCGAAGAACGAAGATGAGCTTCTCAAGGAGTATATTGATCTGAAGATCAGAGCCTTTATCAGGATTGATGACAAAGATATAACTCAGTTCTATGAAGAGCATGTCGCAAATTTTGAAGGAAAAGAGCTCGATGCCGTGCGTGATGATATCGAGAGTTATCTTGCAGAGAAAGAACTGAACGAGCGGCTGAAGGAGCATGTTGCCGAATTGAGGGGCAGGGCGTGTGTCAAGATTCAGTCGACCCCTCCAATTCCTCCCTTATCGAGGGGGGATTAATAGGGGTGTTCTGCCGGCCATGAAACGACTTGCGATCACGATGGGCGATCCGGGGGGTATCGGGCCGGAAATCATCGTCCGCGCCCATATGTCCCCTTCGGTCAGGAAGCGCTGCATTCCTGTTGTCATTGGCGATCCGGCGGTAATGCAGGAGGCGGTTGGTCTTATGACGCCGTCCCCGAAAATAATAACAGTGCGCTCTCCACGCGAGGCACGGCCGTTGCGTGATACGATCCACATGATTGATGTGGGTAGAAGTGTGCGGTACAAGAAGGGCAAACCGACTCCGGAAGGCGGGACCGCCTGTGCGAGCTATATTAAGAAAGCTATCGAACTTGCCCTGAAGAAGGAAGTCGACGGAATCGTCACGGCGCCGATATCGAAGGAAGCGTTGAAAATGGCGGGGTTGCCGTGGCCCGGCCACACCGAAATGCTCTCCGAATTAACTAAGACGAGGGATTATGCCATGGTGCTCATCGGAGGTCACCTGCGCGTCATACTTGTGACGATCCATACGGCTCTCAGAAACGTGCCGGCGCTGATCACGAAGCAGAAAGTGTTGAAGACGATCAGACTCGCTCAAAAGGCATGCTCAATGCTTGATATCAAAAACCCGCGAATCGCTGTGGCGGGATTAAATCCGCACGCCGGAGAGGCCGGGATATTCGGGGACGAAGAAATAAGAAAGATTGCGCCCGCGATAAAAGCGGCCGCGGACGAGGGAATTCCTGTTTGCGGCCCGTACCCGCCGGATACTGTTTTTCACAAGGCATACAAAGGCAAAGTCGACATTGTCGTCTGCATGTACCATGACCAGGGATTGATTCCTCTGAAGATGATCGCCTTCGATACGGGTGTGAATATGACCGTCGGACTTCCCTTTGTGAGGACGTCGCCCGACCACGGCACCGCATACGACATCGCGTGGAAAGGTGTCGCGAATCCGTCGAGCATGGTTGAAGCGATAAAGGTCGCCGCACACATCGGCACGAGCACACTCCCTGAACAAGAGAATAGTCGATAATGCGATAGAACGGTTAGTCTGTCATTCCCGATTGTCGGGAATCTTTCCCTTTCCCACCAACCAGTTGACAGGAGACAGATTAGGAATGATTCCGGCCAAGCCGGAATGACAGGGTTTTCACTGAGTCGCGGTATCATTTGGTATTATTGCCGGGATAATGAATCTAAACAAAAAACATATAATCAGTTGGACGCTTTTTGATTTCGCGAACTCCAGTTATTCCGCAGTCATAGCGGCTGTTATTTTCCCCGTTTACTACGTCAATGTCATTGTGGGCAATGAGGGAGGAATCGGAGATCTCTGGTGGGGAAGGGCAATATCGGCGAGCATGGCCGTCGTGGCGCTGACCTCGCCATTCCTCGGAGGGGTTGCCGACTTCGGAGGACTGCGAAAAAGATTTCTTCTACTTTACACTGCAGTCAGCGTTTCAGCGATTGCGGGCTTTTCCGCTTTGCATCCTGGAATGGTCATCGAAGGATTCCTATTGATCGTCGTGGCTAACGTGGGCATGGAGGGCGGGCTGGTCTTTTACAACTCCTTTCTGCCGAGGATAGCTTCTTCCGAATACACAGGCAGGGTCTCAGCCTGGGGGTATACGGTGGGTTACGCAGGGTCCATCGCATCTCTTCTCATCGCGCTTCCCCTGGTCAAAACCGGGCAGTTCGATACTGTCTGGGTGATGGTCGCAGCATTCTTCGGCTTATTCTCTCTGCCGGTATTCATTAATCTGCCCGGCGACGGAAAACCGCAGGGTTCATTGCTATATGCAGGGGCTCAAGGGGTGAGGTATACGATGCAGACGCTGAGAGAAATATGGAAAGAAAAGGAAGCGAGAAAATTCCTTATATCCTATCTCGTCTACGAAGACGGCGTGGGCACCGTGATTGTTTTTTCGAGTATTTTTGCCGCAACCACGCTCGGCTTTCTGCCTCAGGAGCTCATCGCCCTTTATCTTGTCGTACAGGTTACCGCGCTGCTCGGGTCTCTGGCCATGGCCAAGCCGATAGACATCTGGGGTCCAAAGAAGGTTGTTTTGCTGTCCCTCTTCCTCTGGACGTCGGTTGCAGCCGTCGCTTTTTTTGTCCATCTCAAGACGCAGTTCTGGTTTGCGGCATCGTTGGCGGGTCTCGGCCTCGGTACAGTCCAGGCTGCTTCCAGGGCATTCTTTACTCAATTCATACCCTCCGGAAAAGAAGCAGAGTACTTCGGAGTCTATTCTCTCGTCGGCAAATCATCGGCAGTCATCGGACCTATCTTTTTCGGCCAAATATCGACGATGTTCGGAAGCCAGAGGCCTGCGATACTGTCCGTGGCGCTATTTTTTCTTGCTGGCATGATCATACTGATGTCTGTAAAAGGTGGTGGGCCGAATATTAGAGAGTGATACTTCAAGTCCAGCTATAAACGGATCAATCGCTTAGCGCCGGATTTGGGTGGTTGCTTTTGTGTCCCGAAACTTTGCATACTTAAGAAGGATTTGTAATGAATACTGAGAGTTAAAGGACAGCGAGAATATGTTCAGATGCATGCTTAGAGCAAAAATACACGGCGCTACGGTGACGGAGTCGAACCTCTCTTACGAGGGCAGCATCACAATTGATGAGGCGATTCTGAAGAATGCGGGGATACTGCCGTATGAGCAGGTTATGATCAGCAACCTCAACAACGGAGAACGTTTTGAAACATATGTTATGCCAGGAAAACCACGCGAGATATGTCTCAACGGTCCTACCGCCCGCAAGGGAATCGTCGGCGATAAAATAATTATCTTCTGTTACAGCTATGTCGAGGATGGCAGGATCGGTGAATTCAAGCCGAGGATAATCCATCTCGACGAGCAGAACAGCATCACGTCTGTTAAGTAGCGCCCTCTAAGAAGGGTTCAAGGATTCCAGGATACAAGGGTTCGAGTGAATAGGTATTAATTTCCTGCGCATTTCACTGGAATCCTTGAACCCTCGAACCCTGACATCAACTTCCCGCTTTTTTCTATTGACAGCGAGCCCCCACTGCTTTTAAACTGAACATACGTTCACATGAACAAGCGTTCAGGTATAGAGTCGCGAAAAAAGATCATCCAGGCCGCCATGGAGGTATTCTCGCGGCGAGGATACGCCCAGGCCAATATCAGGGATATAGCGGGAAAAGCCGGGCTCAGTGTCGGCGGCGTCTATCTCTATTTCAAGAACAAGGAGGAGTTATACAAGAGCCTTATCCATGACCGTATGGACGAAATCGGGGGTAAAGTCTCTCTGGCGATCGAGCACTCAGTATCTGCACCTGAAGCCTTAGGCCGATTTTTACGCCTACATATGGAAAACGCTCTCAGACACCGCGAATTCATACTCCTTCACATTAGGGAACACGGCTTTGCCTTCGGCAGGAAGGAAAAGAGGGATTTTTTCAGGGGCCAGAAAAGACTGGTTGAAAGCATAATCAAGAAGGGAATCGATACGGGCGAGTTCAGAAAATGCGATGCCAAAAAAATGTCCGACATGGTCATGGGTTCCCTGAGGGGGATTGTCCTTGCTATGGCACTGGACGGCGATGAAGTCGAGCCTGAAGCCTTGAGCGATTTCATGCTCAGGGGCATTTTGAAAAGGGAACGCGGAACAGACATATGAAAAGGATCTTCATTGTGTCGGTTTTTTTCTTCATGCTTTTTCATCATGCCTTTGCGGAAGTGGCGTCCGACTCTTCCGATCCGGCAATCGTACGAACCGAATACACTCTTGAAGACCTTTACGCAATAGCCCTTGAGCGTTCGGAGCGGGTCGGCATCGCCCGGCAGAACCTCTCGATTGCGGAAAGAGGCAAGGAGAAAGCCGTGTCATCGCTTCTTCCGAGGGCAACGGCTTTCGGGGACTACACAAGGTACAGTGAAGAGAAGAAGGCGTCCGGCGATGAAGGCGGCTTCACGATTCAGCCCGAATCGTCCTCCTCGTGGGGAATGAGGCTCGATCAATCGATTTCCCTCGGCGGAAGGGAATTGACTAACCTCAGAATCTCGAAAGAAGCGATCGAGAGCAGCAGATACGATCTATATACAATCAGGGAAGACTACGTTTTGACTGTAGCTGCATCGTTCTATGATGTCCTGAGCGCTTCGAAGGCGGTAGATATTTCGAAGGCCAACGTTCAGAGATTGACTAAATACCGCGACGATGCAACGACCAGATTGAAAGTCGGAGAAGTCACTAAGACAGCGGTTCTCAGAGCGGAGGCTGAACTGTCGGGAGCGCAATCGGACCTTATCAGGGCCGAAAATGTGCTCAGTCTCGCAAAAGCGGTTCTTGCAAGAATCGTGGGTCTCCAGGGTGATTTTGATCTTAGAGAAACAAACGGCGCCGGCGACATAACCGCCTCGTCTACGGGCGGGTTGGAACAGCTTTCCGCGCTGAAGGACGAAGCGATCAGGGAGAGATCGGACCTGAAGTCAGCACGGCTACAAGAGCTAATAGCGAAGGACCAGGTTAAGTATGCGAAGGGATCATATTGGCCGACGCTGTCCTTTGAGGGCGTTTACCTTCAGAGAGAAGAGGAACCTTCCTCGTCTTTCTTTAACGACGAAAGCACGTACGGAATTCTGAGGCTGGAATTCCCCTTTTTCGAAGGAGGTTTGAGAAAGGCCGAAGTGGGAGAAGCCCAGGCCAGGAAGATGCAGGCCCGCCTGTCGCACGATGACCTGCGGAAGACCGTGGCTATCGATGTCGAAACCGCCTACCTCGAACTGAAAACCCAGATAGGGACTTTGAAGTCTCTTGAGGATCAGCTTAAGTTCGCCCGCGAAAATTATGACGCGGTTTCGAAGCAGTTCACTTTCGGACTTGCGACGAGCATCGATGTCATCGACGCAAACACGCTTCTCCTTGAGTCCGAAAGACAACTGATCAGAGCTCAGTACGGCTACAAACTGGCTCTACTGAAACTCCAGCGGGCAACGGGAACGCTGTTGAAGACAGTGAACAGTAAGCAGTAAACAGAACCTGTCCAAGAAGCTGTGGTACAAAGAGTTTGTCATTCCCCGACTTGATCGGGGAATCCATGGTTCGACATCCGTCTTGCGTATTGACGGATCACCATGACAGTCGTCACCCTGAGCCTGTCGAAGGGTGGATTGTCCGGTCCAGCCGGACAATGACGGAATAGAAATGTTTGGGACGGATTTACAGAATACGGAATACGGCGGTTGTGGAAAGGGAGGACAATGGAAAGCTTCTCGATTTTTCAAGATTTGATCACATTTGTAAGGGCGGTATCGCGATGAGCCAAAAATCCTTGCTCCGCATTTTCTGTATCCTGTTTTCTGTTTCCTGTTTTCTTACTTTCGCCAGTTGTAAGAAAGAAGAGACAAAAGCTCCTGCCGAAAAGGTCGTCAATGTCCAGACGCGGACGGCAGAAAAGAAATCACTGCAGCCGTTCGTCGATACGATCGGCACACTGAACCCCTTCGAAGAAGTCACGGTCAGTTCGGAGATCGACGGTATACTGAAGGAGATTCATGCGGACAACGGCTCGAAAGTCTCGAAAGGCAGGCTTCTTGCCCGTATCGATGATGTCGACTTTTTACTCGAAGTCCGAAGAGCCGAAGCTGCGGTAAAACAGACCGAGGCAACATTGTCGAACACGAAACTGGAGCATCAGCGCAAAGAAGCTTTGTTTAAGGAACAACTCGTCACCCAGCAGCAGTTTGAAGATGTTGCCACGAGACTTGCCCTCGCCGATGCTGAGGTAGACAGGGCGAAAGCATCCCTTTCTCTTGCAAAAGAGAAGCTTTCGAGGACGAGGATTCTGTCCCCGTTGGCCGGGGAGGTAAAAGAGAAAAAAGTCGAGCGGGGCAATTTCGTCAAGAACGGCACGCCTCTGTTTTCGATCATCAGGAGCAATCCGGTCAAACTCAATTTCACTCTCGCCGAGAAGGACGTAGTGAAAATCAGGATAGGGCAGGAGGCGGTTTTCACCGTCGAAGCTCTTCCCGGCAAGGAGTTCAAAGGCAAGGTGACCGTGATTTATCCGAATATCGAAGAAAAAACAAGGACCCTGCTCGCTGAGGCACAGGTTCCAAATCCGTCGGGAATGCTGAAGCCCGGTTTCTTTGCTCACGTCACACTTTACACAGGCCCTCCGAGAGATACCGTTCTCATCCCTGTGATCGCTCCGCTCTACGAGCGGGACTCCGTCAGGATATTCGTCGTCGAAGGCGACCGGGCCAGGGCGCGAAACGTGAAGCTCGGTCAGAAAACAGGTGACATGGTGGAGGTGGTCGAAGGTCTGAGCGAGGGCGAAACAGTGGTTACTGTCGGCCAGCAGAATCTGTCGGATAATACGAAAGTAAAAATACAGTCAATAGTCGGAAGTCAGGAGTAGGAAATGTCGAAGATAATGCGTTTTAAAGATATTGATGCATCGGAAATGGCGAGACAATCAGTGAAGGAAATTTTGAAGCTTCTTAGAGGATTTATCAGGTATTTGACTACGGACTCTCGACTCAGGACTACCGACTAATTTATGTGGCTCGCTGATACGTCTATAAAGCGTCCGGTTTTTGCGACAATGGTCGTCCTCGGCCTTGTCGTTCTGGGGCTGGTCAGTTATCCCAACATAGGTGTCGACCTCTTTCCGAAAATCGATTTCCCGATCATCAATATCAGGACCACGCTGCCGGGCGCGGACCCCGAGATCATGGACATCGACGTTACCGACAAGATCGAAGAAGCGGTCAGTACGATCAACGGCGTCAAGACGATAACATCGACCAGCACCGAAGGAGTTTCCGTTGTTGTTGTCGAGTTCGTCCTGGAGCGGGATATCGATCTCGCGGTGCAGGACGTGAGGGAAAAAGTCGCAGCCATTCGGGGCAGACTTCCTGACGACATCGATGAACCCGTCATCGAAAAGGTTGATCCCGACGCCACGCCTGTTTTATGGCTTGCGCTGAGCGGCGACAGATCTGTACGGGAACTCTCTACTTACGCAGACGAGATATTAAAGGAAAAGCTCCAGAAGATTGAAGGGGTGGGGGCGATACGCATGCCCGGTCTCAGGCTGCGCCAGGTGAGAATCTGGCTCGACAGGGAAAGACTGAGTTCACGGGGAATAACGGCTCAGGATGTTATCACAGCGCTGAGGCGAGAAAATGTCGAAATACCTGCGGGACGCATCGAGAGCAAGACAAAGGAATACTTGATCAAGGTCAAGGGAGAGTTTCCAAGAGTGCAGGATTTCGAGGATTTGATACTCGGCTACTATCAGGGCGCTGCGATCAGAGTGCGTGACGTGGGCAGGGCTGAGGACGGCATGGAGGAAAAAAGGTCCATCGCCCGCTTCAACGGTGTCACGGCCGTCGGCATGGGAATCCAGAAGCAGTCCGGAACAAATACGGTGGAAGTAATCGACCGCATCAAGAGGGAACTGCCGGTTATACGGCAGGCGCTGCCGCCCGGAATGGAACTCGGCGTCAGTTTCGATCAGTCGGATTTCATCAAGCGTTCCATCAACGAAGTGCAGCACCATCTGGTCTACGGCGGATTTTTTGCCGTCCTCGCAGTCCTTCTTTTCCTGAAAAGCATACGGATCACCCTCATAAGCGCCCTCGCGATTCCCACGTCCATTATCGCGACCTTTGCGATCATGTATGCCTTCGGGTTTACCTTCAATAACATGACCATGCTCGGCCTTTCCCTTTGTATAGGAATTCTGATCGACGACGCCATCATCGTTATAGAAAACATATACAGGCACATGGAAGGCGGAATGGAGCCGAGGGCGGCTGCTTCGTATGCCACATCGGAGATCGGCCTTGCCGTCATGGCAACGACACTCGCTATAGTTGCCATCTTCCTCCCCGTCGCATTCATGAAGGGCCTTGTGGGCCGGTTCTTTCTGCAGTTCGCGCTGACTGTGGTCTTTGCGGTTCTTGTATCACTCTTTGTGTCGTTCACCCTTACGCCGATGATGGCTTCGAGGTATCTAAAGACAGTCAATAGTCGGAAGTCGAAAGGCGGTCGGGAATCCACTTCCCACGTTCCTTCCAAACGAGGCTTGCCGTCGAAAATCTCGGCTGTCATTGAAGCCGGGTATGACAGCATAGAGCAGCTTTACCGGAAGATACTTCGTATTTCCCTGAACCATCGAGTGCTTGTTGTTCTGGCGGCTGCCGGACTTTTCGCCTTCAGCCTCTTCATCACGAGGTTTATGGGAAAAGAATTTGTTCCTCCTGAAGACCAGAGCAGATTTGTCGTGAGACTCCAGGCCCCGATCGATTACTCTGTCGACGAAGTGGACAGGATGTTCAAGAAAGCCGAAGACGTCATCAGGACATTTCCGGACATCAAGAGCGTTTTTTACGCTCAGGGGTTCGGCCTTACGAGAGAGACGAATAAAGGGTCTATGTTTGTAGGGCTGAAGTCGAAGGCGGAACGGAACCGGAATCAGCAGGAGATCATGAAAGATGTGAGAAAGAAGCTGAGAGAAATTCCGGGTCTCAAAGGCTTTGCAGAGGACGTGTCGCTTATAGGCGGAGGCGTGAGGAACGTTCCGATACAATACAGCATCAGGGGAAGTGATTTGACGGCATTGGAAGAATATACGGAACAAATTGTGGGAGAGTTTTCAAAACTGCCCGGAGTCGTGGATCTCGACACTTCTCTTGAGACCGGAAAACCCGAAGTCCGGGTTTTTATTGACAGGGACAAGGCAGCTGATCTCGGTCTCGACATCGCTTCCATTGCGGAAGCGGTCAACTTTCTTATCGGCGGCGAGCTGGATGTCACAAAATACAAAGATGAAACAAAAGGAAGGCGTTATGACGTCCGGGCAAGATTGAATCCTGAAGACAGACAGGACCCGAAGGATATCGGCCGGATCTACGTCAGATCGAAGGATGGAAACCTCGTGGAAGTCTCGAATATCGTCCACTTGCAGGACACCGGCGGGCCGAGTATTATCAACCGGGTGGACAGACAGAGGGCCGTAACGCTCTTCGCGAACCTTGAGAGTAAACCCCTGGGCGAAGCGAAACAGGAACTTGATGGCATAGCGGCAAAGACCCTCCCTGCGGACTACTCCGGCCTGTACAAGGGAACGGCGGATATCATGGGCGAGACCAACTTTTACCTCATGATCGCCCTTGTCCTGGGCATCATACTTGCGTACATGATCCTTGCAGCACAATTCGAGAGTTTTATTCATCCGATCACAGTTCTCCTTTCGATGCCCTTGTCTTTTATAGGTGCTTTCGGCGCGCTGCTCATCACAGGCAAGACTCTCAATATCTTCAGTTTCATCGGTCTGATCCTGCTCATGGGTCTCGTGAAAAAGAATGCCATTCTGCTCGTCGACTACACTAATACCCTCAGAGCGCAGGGGATGAATCGCAGGGAGGCCATTCTCGAAGCCGGACCTGTCAGGCTGAGACCTATTCTCATGACGACCGTCGCAATGGTCTTCGGCATGATGCCGATAGCCATCGGCATCGGCGAAGGCGCTGAAACGAGGGCGCCGATGGCAATCGCCACCATCGGAGGACTTCTCTCGTCTCTTTCTCTTACCCTTGTCGTGGTGCCTGCCGTGTATGATATATTCGATGATTTGCAGGAGCGTTTGAGGAGGAAGAAGAGTGGATCAGTCTAATTCGGAAGAAGTCAAACAGAGCAACAACAAAAAGAAAAAGATCAGCCTTGTTGTCCTCGGTGTCGTAATCCTCGTCGGCGCGGTCACCCTCTTTTTCTACCTCAGATACAAATCCACCCACATCTCCACCGATGACGCTTTCATCGACGGCGATATTCATACCATAGCTTCAAAAGTGCCCGGGACTGTGAGCAAGATATATGTTAGATCCAATCAATATGTGAAAAAAAGCGACTCCTTTTGTAAACCTCCGGGCATTCAGGAATCTGACCTCAGCACGGGGAACGTGATCATGTTCATCGGCTTCTTCAACATCCTTATGATATGCGTGCTTCCTCTGACTCTTCTTATGAAAAGGAGAAAAGGGCCGCCCGCTCAGGTGGGGATGCACTGAAATTCGCGCTCACTGCTGTCCAAAAATAGTCCGGCATAGTGACATGGCCCAATTTATGAAGCCAGATAAACTACCTCTGTTTTTCTACATGTGTTTATCTGACTATATTGTTTTCACAAAATTCAGAACTGAGACCTCCGCTTCGTCTTCAGTCTCATCGAAGTTACCCGTGATCTGGTTTCAGAAATTGAGCCATGTCACTTGATAT
>JBFLXP010000022.1:0-16499 GCA_040757315.1 Nitrospirota bacterium | reverse complement strand
GACAAAACGTCATTCTCTGCAATTTCATATAGACCACCCATTCGCGTCATAAGTGTAGGTGAGCGATTCGAGAACTTGCTGCGCAGGATCGCGGTGTTCGAGGTTCATCCTTCTGAAAAAGCTTTCAGCCATCAGCGTTCAGCTCTCAGTCTCTGAATAAAAGATGTCAGCATGCGCTTTACCTCGATTAATTCACTTTCAAGATACAAGTGATCTTTCTCGTTCAGGAGTTTCAGATCTCTGGCAAGCAACATATGATATTCAAGTTCACTGAATATACCTTCGCTCTTTTATAGTAGGCTAATGCCAACTCTGGGGTATTCTTGAATCCATCGGTTAAATACTCCGAGACTTTCGAAAGTAGTTGCTGTTTCGGCTCAATCTTTCTGCTTTGGATATATTGTTCTGTGTACAAAAATGCCAAGTCAAAAGAGATACTATACCGCTCGTCTTTGTAACTCTCTAAGTGTCGAAGTTTCACCAAAAGATCAATGCCTTCATCAAACTTGCCCTCCAATGAGAAAATAGAACTTAGGGCACTTATTTCGAATCCATCTAATTTTTCCCCTCTTTTAATCTTATCTAATAGAGCATCCTTTTTTTCTATGCTTATCTTCTCAACTTCTTTTTTATTTTTGTATTCTTCATACCTATCAGAAAGCTTAGAACAGGCAGTCACACTAATTAATAAAAAGAGAAATAGAATAAGTGCCTCTTTTGGTATCATCGGTTAGTCTCCATCTGCTTAGTTATTTCTGACATAGTTTGCACTTCTCATTTTGGAGGACCAAATTTCAAGGTAGTAGGATACGGTCAGGTCTTCAAACGTCACTTAACAGCTCCTTCTCCACAGCCTGTACCATCTTTCTTAGCTCTTTGTTTTTCCCCATCTCTCTCTTTACTCTCGATGCCGTCTGGCTTACTGCTGTATACCCTATCCCAAAATACCCGGCAATATCTTCATTGCTTGTGTCGGTATGTCTCCTTATCCTGAAACTTGTATTAAGTTTGAAGACCTGACCCCTTTGGGAAAGACGTTTTGAAAAACTCATACATCCGCCAAATGTCATGCTGAACTCGTTTCAGCATCTAAATAATTCAATAGGTTATGAGACCCTGTTCACCTCGGCGAACGAATTCAGGATAACAAAACCGGTCTTTTTCAACAGGCTGTGAAGGTTTGACCCCATCTTTTTTCTACATACAATATGCCGACATTTTGTAGTCACAGACTCGAAACGCTTAGTTTTTGGACAGGCTCTGTGTCCCTCATTTCATTTCCCTCCCTATTAGCCGTCGGCATCTGGTTTGCTTCGTGAAACGAATTTTCCGAATATGATACCAGAACCTATATACACCACAACGTTGAAAAAACTTGTAAGTATATTTCTAAAAAAACTGGTCGTGAACTGAATACCGCCACCTGCCATTTCGATCTTACTGTACGGGAAAAGGACTTCAAATAGTGCGGTAATAGGATTGAAAATCCAATTGACGATAGTTAAAAATACGTAAGCAAAATAACTATGAGAAAGCCCTGTATTTAAAACAAGCTTACTAAAAAGAATCAGAATTAATGTACCTAACACATTCAGTAATAAACCTATTCGCGCCCATTTTACCCAGGCTGATCGTTTTGCGAAATGTTTATCAGGCCAAAGTAACAATAGAAGCCCAACCCAAAAGAAAAATATTGATGGAAGTCTACCAGCGCTTAGAAAAGGAGCAAGAAATCCGCATATGACAAGGAAAAGACCAATGAAATTGATCACACCCTTATTGACTCCAAAATCTCCTGGTCGTGAAGGGCTGCAAAGCCTCTTTTCTCCTGTTTGCCTGCGTCAACCAGCCAGTAGCGCATGATGACGAAAAAGACATAAACTCCTTCCTTATAATGGTTCAAAACATCGGCCTATATACATATGATAAGGTCCCACTGGCCAGAACCGCATCGGTGTCGTCTTAGAGTCAACAACTCGCTTGAAAGGCCCTTCTTCTGTAATATCTTTTGTTGTAGTGTAACAGCTACACTTTTCGCAGCAAAGATAAGTAATTCTGATATATTTTTTCATCCATCCCTCTTGAATTTTATCCCAGAAACAGACACCCATATGTAGATCAGCGCTTATCACTTTCGAACCTGTCAATTGCCAATACGTTCTCCATATCTCAGTTTCAGACCCGGTGGTAACACGTGCAACTGGCACACAGAAAAGTCCTAATGGATCAATGTGACTAAGAGGTCTATTCCCGATATAAGAATAGAAGTTAAGCCAATCTCTTATCGGATCTTCGCTAATAAATCTCTGCAATTCCGGACTATAATACCTTGCCCTGTAATAATATAATCCCGTCCCATCATTCTCTCTGCCTGTATACTGAAATGGATTATCTGATGACTCACCCGAAATGGTTACTTTTCCAAAAGGATCATAAGAGTATTGAGTTCTCAGAGTACCAGTCTCGTCAGTCAAAGCAATGACTGTCCCAAGTGCATCTTGCTGATAATACCGTACCGATCCGTCGGATTTGATTCTTGCCAACGGCTCGTCGATGTTCAGTGTGCGAATATAGTTGACCAAAGGCAGGCTATTTTCGATCTCCTGAACGATATCAAGACCATCATAAACATAATTCGTTGTCCGTGTTCCGTTTACCGTGTCCGTGATGGTTTTTTCAATCCGTCTCCCCAGTGCATCATACGTGAAGGATGCAGATAGCGGAGAGCATTGAGCATCGAATCCGGAAATACCGATCAATCGATTTCTCGCGTCCCATGAATAATTCGTTGTGCCGCACGAGTTGGTAACACTCGTCATGTTGCCGTTCTCATCGTAGGTGATGTTCTTATCGTTGAACGACAGCATATGGTTTGCATCGTTATATGAGGTATTAGAAGCAGACTGAGGTAAAGGCAACGTGACCGATGGTCTGTTCATGGATATTCTGTTTCCATTCGCGTCGTAGGTATATGTCAAGGATTCAAGCACCTGCTGGTCGGGATTCAAATGTTCGAGGTTCAGCAATCTGCTTGCGTTGTCGTAATCGTAATTGGTGGTGACGCCGTTAGGAAGCAAAATAGAAATCCTGCGTCCGACCTCATCGTAGTCAAAGGAAAAACTGAGAGATTGCCACGCTCCGCTCGCAATGACATCGGTTAAACGATTGTTGTTATCATAGCTGTAATTTATTGTCGGCTGCCCGGAGACTGTCATGCTCGCCCTTCTGCCGATGTCATCATAGACGTAATCAATTGTACCAAGAGGAGTGACTTCCTGCACTACTTTATCGGCTATGCCGCTGCAGCCGCTTCCGCAGCCCATGCCGGAATAGGTGTAGGAAATTGTTCCTGAAACGCTGTCATTAATCGTTGTGAGCCGACCGGCGCTGTCGTAAGTATATGTCGTATAACTGCTGTCCGCATAATCCGCCCTTGTCATCCTGTTCATGAGATCATACGTATACGTCGTCGTCTGTCCCTTTCTGTCCGTGACAGAAACGAGATTGTCGCTCGTATTATAAGAATAAGTTTCGATTCTTCCGAGTTGATCAATCATCTTCTTCAGCCTGTCACGGTTGTCATATTCGTATCTGATGGTCTGCGATTTTGCATCCGTGACCGATAAAAGGGTGCCTGTATTCCCATAAGTATAATTGGTTATTCCTCCCATCGGGTCCTGCACCGCTGCTATCCTTCCCATTACATCGTATGTGTAACTGGAACTTTTCCCCCTTGCGTCTGTCGTTGTACTAAGCCTGCCAAGGATGTCATATGACATTGAGGAAGTATTTCCCAAAGGATCTGTTACGCTTGTCAGGTTTCCGGATGTATCGTAAGTCATGTTTGTCGTGTGCCCCAATGCATCCGTCATGCTCGTGACCATGCTGTGGGTGTCTTCGTATTGAAATATGGGAAGTGTCCCTTAATCCTTCTTCTCGGAAAAGACACTTTGTCGTCTACGCTTCAGGACCTTTGGGTACATCGGGAGTTTGAGCTTGCCACATCTATCGAGATTTTGCGAGAGGTCAGCCGGGTTCTTCAGTATCCGAGGATCAGGGAGAGGTTCAAGCCCAAGGAAGAAAACATCAGGCGGTTCTTCAAGCTCATCTTCAGAAAGGCGATCATCACAAAAGACCTCTATTCAACCGACAGGATTACCGATGATCCTTCTGATAACATCTTCCTCGCCTGCGCCCTCGAAAGCAACGCCGATTACGTTGTCTCCCGCGACCCGCACCTGAGAAACCTCAAGCACTTCCACGGTGTCAGAATCATCGATGTCAAGGCGTTTGTCGAGAGGGTGAGGAAGGGATAGAGTTTAAATCAGCCTCCCTTTACGTGCCCTAAGATGCAATTATCATTAATCCCTTCTAAGCCACCTAAATCATTTGTTATTATTTTAACAAAATGATCCTTATCCAAATAAATTCCAGTTCCAAAAAAAATAATATTTTTAGATTTAGCAATAGTCAAAGCTTCTCGCAAATCAGCCTTGGCCTTTTCTATGCAGCCCATAACTGAATACACTTTTGCCCTTCTATAGTAAGCTAATGCCTTCTCTGGTGTGTTCTCGAATCCATCGGTTAAATACTTCGAGGCTTTCAAGAGTAGTTGCTGTTTAGTCTCAACTTTTCTGCTCTGGATATATTGTTCTGTATACAACAGTGCTAAGTCAAAATAGATACTGTACTGTTCAGCTTTATAACTCTCTGAGCGTTGGAGTTTTTCTAAGAGATCAATGCCTTCATTGAATTTACCCTCCAATGATAATATAGAACTCAAACTACTTATTTCGAATGAGTCAAGTTTCTCGCCTCTTTTTATTTTATCTAATAAAGCAGCCTTTCTTTCTTTGCCTATCTTCTCAACTTCTTTTTTATTCTTGTATTCCTCATACTTATCAGAAAGCTTAGAACAGGCAGTCACGCTAATTAATAAAAGAAGAAATACAATAAATGCCTTTCTTATTATCATCGTTCAAGTTCCCTCCGCTTGCTTAATTCCGCCATGATCGAACTTCTCATTTTGGAGGACCAAAACTCATGCAAAATATATCAGCGACACTCGGCGAAACACTCGCGGGAATATTAATACCCACTATTTTCTGCTCGGGTTTCAGTATCGGGTCTAGTTTTTTTAACTCATGTGTCGTATAAGTATCAGATCGCCCACAATTGTCCCAACATTGATATGTGCAGGTCGCTACATAGCCATAAGTTATTTTATTATATCGTTTCCATACGCAGTCTACTGCTGGCCCCGCCCCCAGCACTTTCGAAAATAGAAAAAACCATTTTCCGTACTCTATTTCTAATTGTTGCAGCGGGCCATAAGTACAGCCCAGAAGGACGCATAAACCTAAAGGGTCAGTAGACATCACTGGGCTATTATCGACATAGGCGTAGAAGTTTATACCACCTGCAAACCCAATGGGGTCTTCGCTTATAAATCGTTGCAATTCAGGTGAATAATACCTCGCTCGGTAGTAATATAACCCCGTTCCATCGTTTTCCCTGCCCGTATATTGAAATGGATTATCTGACGCTTCGCCGAAGATGGTGACGGTTCCGAACGGATCATACGAATAAGTTGTCCTGACGGCACCCGCATCATCTGTCAAAGCAATGATTGAACCTAATGCGTCCGTCTGATAGTAACGGACCGTCCCATCAGCCTTAATTCTTGCCAACGGTTCGTCGATATTGAGTGTTCGTATGTAATGGGCCGCCACATTTCCATTCTGTTTCTCCTGAACGATATCTAAACCATCATAAACATATTGCGTTGTCACACCATTTATTGTCTTCGCAATTCTTCGCCCCAAAGCATCGTACGTGAAAGCAGCAGAGAGCGGTGAGCATTGAGGGTCGAAGCCGGAGATACCGATCAATCGATTCCTTGCGTCCCATGAATAATTCGTTGTGCCACACGAGTTGGTGACACCCGTCATGTTCCCATTTTCATCATACGTGATGTTCTTATCGTTAAAAGACAGCATGTGGTTAGCGTCGTTATATGAAGTATTTGTCACTTGGTTTGGCAACGGCAAATTGACAGACGGTCTGTTCATGCAGATTCGATTTCCGTTTGCGTCATAGGTATAAGTCAAGGATTTGAAAACTGGTATTCTTTATTTTTCTTTATCCTCTCCTTCCCACATAGGCGCATTCTCTTGCTTGCCATTCTTGAATTTTCCGCTTATCAGTAATAACAACGTAAAAATTAGGGATGCTATGAAAAAATTGAAAACATCGCCTGCCGGTATCAACAATGAAAGCAGAGGATATACTATAAGAGCCATAACAAGCCTTTTTTGCCATAAAAGCAACTGGTGTTTCTTCTCGACAAAGTACGTGACTGGTATTGTCACAATATATATGGCTAAAAGCCCAATTGCCTGTCTTTTGGCACCAAAAAAGTATAGTAGAGCGACTACAATTAGGCAGACTATTAATGACCTATGCCAGATTTTCATGTGTATCCACTTCCAGTCATTAGTCATTTGTTAGTCACCAACAAGAAAATGACACAAATAAAAACAGCCCAACGCACACGTCGACATCGAAGCCGGCAAATTATGAATTCCACACGCAAGATAGAGTCCTTCGCACCCTAAATGGCAATTTATTTCGCAAGCGCGAAGTTTTTCTCCCCTATCCCAATCCCGAGGCGGCGCAGGCGGCGGGCTCGGCTGATGACAGCCATAAAGACATGGTTGAGGATGCGGAACGGGACTAGCTTGCAGAGGACCAAACAACAACCCGAGAGGGTCAACAAAGTTTACCGGGCTGTTGAGCGTATAAGGGTAATAGTTAGTACTACCCCCTTCCAACCCCAAAGGATCTTCGCTAATGAATCGTTGAAGTTCAGGAGAATAATATCTCGCCCGGTAATAATACAATCCTGTTCCATCATTCTCCCTGCCTGTATACTGAAACGGATTATCACTCGTTTCGCCGGCGATGGTAACGTTTCCGAATGGATCATATGAATAAGTTGTCCTGACAGCGCCTGTGTCGTCGGTCAACGCAATAACTGAACCTAAAGCATCCTGCTGATAATATCTCACGCTCCCGTCGGATTTAATCCGTGCCAATGGTTCGTCGATGTTCAGTGTGCGAATATAGTTGACCAAAGGCAGGCTATTTTCGATCTCCTGAACGATATCAAGACCATCATATAGATACTGAATCGTTCTTCCGTTAATCGTCTTCGCAATCCTTCTTCCTAATGCATCATACGCAAAAGAGGCCGAGAGCGGAGAGCATTGAGCATCGAATCCGGAAATACCGATCAATCGGTTTCTCACGTCCCATGTGTAATTGGTCGTTCCGCAGGTATTGATCACGCTCGACATGTTGCCATTATTGTCATAAGCCATATTCTTGTCATTAAATGAGAGCATGTGGTTTGCATCGTTATAGGAAGTGTTAGAAACAGATTGAGGCAAAGGTGACGGTAGAGAAGGACGGTTCATGCTGATCCTGTTGCCATTGGCATCGTAGGCATAGGTCAAGGATTCCAGAACCTGTTGCGCGGGATTCAGGTGTTCGAGGTTCAGTAATCTGCTTGCGTTGTCGTAATCGTAATTGGTGGTCACACCGTTGGGCAACGTCAAAGATGTTCTTCGACCGATGTCGTCATACTCGATATCAAAGTCCAAAGTCCCAAGCTGCGGGTGAACAGTCGAAATTCCTGTCAGACGGTTATTTACGTCATACCCATAATTGACAACTGGCTGTCCGGAAACTGTCATACTCGTCCTTCTTCCGACCCCATCATAGGTGTAATCAATTGTACCAAGAGGAGTGACTTCCTGCACTACTTTATCGGCTATGCCGCTGCAGCCGCTTCCGCAGCCCGTGTCGGTATAGGCACCAGCATGCAGCCGTCAGCCACTTGTATGTGGCGTAAACTGAACTACTAAGGAATGATTTTTCTCTTCAAATTTGATGAACATTAGACGCATGGTGGCTTTATTGACTATCCCCCAAAAAGTCGGGGTGAATATTCCTAATGGAACAAATCTGAGGATTTCAGCCTTTTTTTTCTTTTCATTACGAAGTTCCCTATCATAAAAATATTTGATATACATTGGCAACGTCCTTCTTAATATTCTTGCACTCCATCCTGTAACTATGATGCTTAAAGCCTGATCTGCATCAATTGCGGCAAAAGCTGTTTTGAGGATATTCTTATCATCATAATAAATCTTAACCATATCTAATATTGGATGACTTCGCATATTAGCCAAATTCCAAAACATACACCTGCGCATGCTATTCTTAGCGACCCTGGACATCTTGTGCACGCCCTCATACAGGCATCAAATATAGCCTTGCAGCCAACGCCCGGCTTCTTTGGCGGCTTCATCGGTGGCCTCGGAGGCACAGGTTGTCCGGGCTTGCCTGGTGGCGGGGGCTTTGGTGGTTCATTCTGAGAGATAGCCGCAGTTCCATACGGATCAATGTAGTTAAGGGGATCATTCCAGATGTAACTGAAGTAGTTTACATCTTCACCTTCAAATCTTATCGGATCTTCGCTGATAAACCTCTGCAATTCAGGGCTGTAATATCTTGCACGGTAATAATACAATCCAGTTCCATCATTTTCTCTTCCCGTATACTGGAACGGATTATCACTTGCTTCGCCGGAGATGGTAACGTTGCCGAAAGGATCATAAGCATATGTCGTCCTAACCGTGCCTGTGTCGTCGGTCAAAACAATAACTGAACCTAAAGCATCTGTCTGATAATATCTCACTGTTCCATTAGATTTAATTCGTGCTAAGGGCTCGTCGATGTTCAGTGTGCGAATATAGTTGACCAAAGGCAGGCTATTTTCGATCTCCTGAACGATATCAAGACCATCATAAACATAATTCGTTGTCCGTGTTCCGTTTACCGTGTCCGTGATGGTTTTTTCAATCCGTCTCCCCAGTGCATCATACGTGAAGGATGCAGATAGCGGAGAGCATTGAGCATCGAATCCGGAAATACCGATCAATCGATTTCTCGCGTCCCATGAATAATTCGTTGTGCCGCACGAGTTGGTAACACTCGTCATGTTGCCGTTCTCATCGTAGGTGATGTTCTTATCGTTGAACGACAGCATATGGTTTGCATCGTTATATGAGGTATTAGAAGCAGACTGAGGTAAAGGCAACGTGACCGATGGTCTGTTCATGGATATTCTGTTTCCATTCGCGTCGTAGGTATATGTCAAGGATTCAAGCACCTGCTGGTCGGGATTCAAATGTTCGAGGTTCAGCAATCTGCTTGCGTTGTCGTAATCGTAATTGGTGGTGACGCCGTTAGGAAGCAAAATAGAAATCCTGCGTCCGACCTCATCGTAGTCAAAGGAAAAACTGAGAGATTGCCACGCTCCGCTCGCAATGACATCGGTTAAACGATTGTTGTTATCATAGCTGTAATTTATTGTCGGCTGCCCGGAGACTGTCATGCTCGCCCTTCTGCCGATGTCATCATAGACGTAATCAATTGTACCAAGAGGAGTGACTTCCTGCACTACTTTATCGGCTATGCCGCTGCAGCCGCTTCCGCAGCCCATGCCGGAATAGGTGTAGGAAATTGTTCCTGAAACGCTGTCATTAATCGTTGTGAGCCGACCGGCGCTGTCGTAAGTATATGTCGTATAACTGCTGTCCGCATAATCCGCCCTTGTCATCCTGTTCATGAGATCATACGTATACGTCGTCGTCTGTCCCTTTCTGTCCGTGACAGAAACGAGATTGTCGCTCGTATTATAAGAATAAGTTTCGATTCTTCCGAGTTGATCAATCATCTTCTTCAGCCTGTCACGGTTGTCATATTCGTATCTGATGGTCTGCGATTTTGCATCCGTGACCGATAAAAGGGTGCCTGTATTCCCATAAGTATAATTGGTTATTCCTCCCATCGGGTCCTGCACCGCTGCTATCCTTCCCATTACATCGTATGTGTAACTGGAACTTTTCCCCCTTGCGTCTGTCATTGTACTAAGCCTGCCAAGGATGTCATATGCCATTGAGGAAGTATTTCCCAAAGGATCTGTTACGCTTGTCAGGTTTCCGGCTGCATCATAGACCATGGTTATGACATGCCCCAATGCGTCCGTGACTGTAAGAGGTTTGCCGATTGTACTGTAAGTGAGGGAGGTTGTCTGGTTGTCAGGCGTGGTAATCGTGGCAACGTTTCCTTTGGAATCGTATGTCATGGTTGTCGTATGCCCCAGCGCATCCGTCATGCTTGTGACCATGCTGTATGTGTCTTCGTATTGATAAGTTGTTGTATTTTCCGCATTATCAGTTAATGCTGTCACTCTTCCCTTGACATCATAGGTATATTCTATCTGCCGCTCCAGCGGGTCTGTAATTGAGAGGATCAGGTTTGTTCCAGGTTCTCTTTCATAAACAGTTGTTCCGTCAGGCCCGGTTTTCTCGGTAATATATCGATCGCTGTTGAATCTCCATGTAGTCACTGCGCCATTCGGAGCGGTCATACTCGTTTCCGTCACATATCCGCCAGCGACGATGTAATTGAAGGTGTAGGTCCCTCCGTCGGCATGTGTCTGGCGCTCTACTCTGTTGTCCGCATCGTATTCGTTTACGACCTCAAGAATTCCCTTCTCGTTCACGATGCCGGACATCCTGCCTAAGGAATCATACTGATACCAAAACAGGCTTCCATCGGAGTAAGTGACTTGCTTGAGCCTCGTGTACGGACTGAAGGGATCAGTTTCATAGGTATACTTCACACTTCTTCCAGTTGAATCAACAATCTCATTTGTTCTGAAAATACCGGTCGGGGTCAAGCCGACGTAGCTTTGGTTAAGCGCAATCGTTTTCCCCTCCGGAGTGGTGATCTCTGTAAGATAGCCGCCATAATCATTGCCTGTGGCAGGTCTTGGCCTCCTGGTGAGGGTCAGTTTATTTCCGTTTCTGTCTTCTATCTCTATCAGTTCGCCTGAATACCTGTCTTTGTAAATGAATTTGTATTTAGTTCCGTCCTTCATCCTCAATGTCCTGGTGTCATCGGTCGCGTTGTAGGTAACCACCGCGCCGCTGAAGGCAGGGTCAGTGATATTAATATATGTCCCATCAGCCTGTTTCGGAAACCGGTATTGGTAGTTGCCGGGCTTAACGAGCAGAAGCATGTCTCCGTAGTCTCCAAGCCACCAGTCGTATTCGAAATATACACCGCCACCGAAAGTATTGATATTCTCATCCCCGACTCTGTGGTACCGTGAGACGCTAACCGGCATGATTCCGGGGACGAACAAGTCGGTCTTGGTATGCGTGAAATATCCGGTGGCAAGGTCAACCGGGTCACCCGCTGTTCCCGAAGGACCATTAACGCGGGGACCTCCACTGCCGCCGCCCGGACCGCTGCTTCCTCCACTTCCAGGACCGCCACCGTTGCCTCCCCCGCCTGCCCCCACGCAGCAGCCGTGATCACATCCGCCATCGTTTCCCGGCGGTGGGCCGCTGCTGCCGGAACCACCCCAGCCTATTGCTCCGCAACAAAACTTTGGAATGCCGACTCCGGGATCTGAAACAATGTACATTCCATCCGGAGTAACAGTCCCCGTCCCTGCAATCGCCCAGTCGTTCGGTGCTTCATCTTCATTGGGCGATTCGTCATAATACCAGAGGACCGCCTTTTCACCCGGCAACAGGCCAAGGTCATTCGGCGATTTTAAGGGGATCGGCTGGTCCGGTAGTCCACCGCCCACTTTGTCGAAATAGAACATATACACGGTTCTAACATAGGCGTTCTTCGGAAGGGGCTTCACCGGCAGTCTGTCCGTGGGCACGGTTCTTACTGACACTCTTGCATTCGGCAAGCCGTCCCAACCTGTGATCTTCACACCTTTCGGTATCCTCATCTCGAAGCCGGGGACTTCAGGGTCTGTGAGTATGGTGTCCTCGTTCGAATTGATCGGCTTGAAGCTTCGGTTCTTCTGCTTGTGAAGGTATATTTGAAACGGCATGGTATTGGATCTGCCGGCTTGGATATCAACAGATAAGGGAATCGTTGGATAACGGCTTGTCACATCCCTTGCGGTTGAGCCGTGGATCATAAGGTGCTGCCTGCCTGAAGGCACATCCCTCAAGGTGAAGTAGCCGTCTTCATCTGTTGTTGCCGAGACCTGCTTTATCCTGACAGTGACTCCCGCAACCGGTTTCTTGTAAGTATTCAAGATCCTTCCCGTGAGGGTGCCGGTTCCGTTTTCAGGTTGCGAGCCGTCCTCAGGAGTACCCTCACTCCCTGGCACCGGCAAGAGAGATTCGTTTTCGACCACGTTGAGAAAAATGACATTTGAAGTCAGCATGACAGGCAGCGGATTTCTCACCGTCACCGGATAGCGTGCAGGTGCGGTGATTCCCGACATATCCAGCGTTGCCTCAAGGAGAATGCTGCTTATAAAGCGTGTTTTCAAGTCCCTGCCGTTCAAATTCACCACCGAGTTGGGGAGGAAGTGCTTGCCTCTCACTCTAATAACCGCCGGAGGACGCGTCATGGCGCTTGCCTCGGGAACTAAAGATTCCAGCCGGGGCACGGGATTAAATATTTTGAAAATCAGGCTGTTCGAAAGCCCACCGCCGGGGAAAGGGTTCGTAACCGATACGGGGATGTCCCTTGGAGAGAGAAGTTCATCCGACGGAACAAAGGCTTTGAGATTATTGTTGCTTTCAAAGAAAGTGTCAAGTTCCCGGAGATTAAAGCGAGCCTTTGACTCATGAATGAATTTTGAGCCCTCGATCGAAAGAGTTAGTCCGGGATCCCCTGCCGTGCTGCTTTCAGGAATGAGATTGTCTATGACCGGGATGGGGTTTTCGAGCTGAACTGCGGTGACCCCCTCTTTATGACCTATCAGTGCGGTATTGTTGTCTGAATCGATTGCGACTGACAGAGGTTTTGCATGAAAGGGGATTGTATCAATAAGGTTCATGCTTTCAAGAGAAACAACGCAAATGTTCGAATCGTCGGCGCCTGTGAGAACGGCAATATGCGACGACGGATTGACGGCAACTCTGGAAGGGATATTTGCTATTTGGATGGCCGCGATTGATTCAAGAGATTTTGCATCATAGACAAAGAGGTCGTCTTTGCCTTCCAGCGTAAGAAGCAGATACCCGAGGCTATGGTCAATAGCAATGCCGGATACTCTGTCGGGCAGAGTCGTCTCCCTGATGATTTGTTGTGTGCCGAGATCTGCTATGATGATTTTGTTGCCGGCAGCGATGTAGAGGATTGCGTTGTTATCGGATAAGTCCCCTTGATCCCCTCTGTCAAAGGGGTATTCAAGAATGATTCCGGACAAGCCGGAATAACAACATATGAATATAGGGGAATTTGCAGATCCGGCGTTATCCTGGACCGGGATTGTTTTGACCAGCCCGCCCGTCTCAAGATCGATGAATTGAAGGACGCCGTCTTGAGAGGCGACGATTGCTTGGTTATCTGCGGCATGAATTGCCACGGCTGACGGATTAACAGTGAGAGGTATCCGCTTAATTATTGAGCCGACATATGTATCGATTATGTATAGTGTCTTCGTCGCCTTACTCACAGCCGCTGCAAGGCCGGTTGAACTATTGACTGCGATGGCTGTTATCTCATCGTTCAGTGGAATGTTGCCTGTTATCCGAATTTCATAGGGATACGCGAACGAAGCAAGAGATAATGCCATCGTCATCAAACACAGAATCAACAATCGTTTCATAAACACCTCTCTAATAATGCTCACACACGCAAACTACCGTCATATGAGCTGATAAACCTTATCCGACAACAAGCCCGAGTGCTACAACCAATGTCTGCCCACAAAAGTCGTTGTTTGTCATTCCGGACTTGATCCGGAATCCGGAACTATTGTGTTTACTGGATTCCCGTTTTCACGGGAATGACAGCGACCAATTATCGAGAACTCGTGATTGAATTCTTACCAACCGTTGAGTTTTGCCATGAGTTCGGATGCCTTTATCTCTCTGCCGGATTCAGTTATATACACAGTCTCCGATTTGCCGCCGAGAGTTGACGCGACCCTTACCGTTTCTATCCTTTCATCGTCATAGTACATGGCTGTCTGTATCGTGAAAACGGCGGTTGCCATGAGAATGCATTGATACTCTGTTGATAGGGCGACAGGCACAGAAGCGGTTGATGAGGCAACTGTTCCTTCCAGTGATGAGTTGCCTGCGTTCGACGAGCCGTATTCAGGAACCGACGTCACAGTAACTTGTGTTCCAACCGGGATATTTGTTGCCGCAACGTCTACCGTCACCGGATTAGTCGTGGTTGACGGAAGTATCAAATCCGGCTCACCATATCTGCCGACTGGATTTTCAGGAACGTTGATCCCGCCAACGGCGGCTATCATCAATGTTGGGATATTGGCTACAAAGACAGCGCCCGGATAGCCGTACGTATTGGGTGGTGTAGTGCCGGCACTCCTTGTTACTACATCCGCTTCGAGTCGGATTCTGCCGTGGCCGCCGGCACCGCCCGCATAACCTCCTGTACCACCGGCACCACCGCTCGCTGAAATGGCGCCCTCACCGGAGATCGTATTTGCCATTAATTTTATGGAACCGCCGCTTCCTCCGCCGCCACTACCAGCGTAAGAAGCACCGTTTCCGCCTTTCCCGCCATTTGCAGTTATTGCCCCTGTTACTGTCAAGATGCCTGACGAGGCGATTAATATTGCGCCACCACCTCCGCCGCCGGCACCGCCAGTATTTTTGTTCTGGGGATTTACAGAACCGGCCCCTCCTCCACCGCCAGAGCCGCCCAAAATCGGAAGAAGCCTTGCATTTCCGTACGTAACACCTCCGGTGCCGCCTGGTGCTTGAGTGGGATTACCGGACCCGTTAGTACCTTGAGCACCGAATCCACCTCCGCCGCCCGCGCCGCCGGTGTATATATAAGATGCAGCAACAGAGCCAGGATTACCGCCGCCGGGGCCAAGGCCTTTCCCACCCTGTGAAGCGATCAGTCCTCCGAATGCTCCGTCAAACCCACCAGGGCCTCCTCCGCCCGGGTATATGCTGCTGCCGTCCGTTCCATTTACGCTAATCGTACCGGCGATCGTCACGTCACCCGTGGCAAGAATATATACAGGCGTATTATCAGCATTCCTTTCAAAGGTCACGGTTACACCTGCCGGAATGTTTACCGTAGTGTAATTCAGTTTGCCGTCGGCAGGGAGTTGAACCTCGGTGTCTGTTGTCGGGTTGAGCGGACCGTCAATGCCTGTGCTCCCGCTGGTGAAGGCCCATACCGACGGCCGGATTAATGAAATCAAAGCCACCGCCATCAAGACAATCCATGTCTTTTTCATAACAAACCTCCATTTGATTTTCCTTTCTGTCATTACTCTTTAACGACTGCGTTTGAGTTCAGAATGATATCATCCTGTTTATTGTTCTACTTCTACGCAAACAGGTCGAGAAATCAAAGGGTTGAAAGAGGGCGGCCAGGCAACACATACCCCATCCGCTGAAATGAGTGTTTCACCAGGGACCCATCCGATTGAGACACTCACAGGCATTGCAGTAATATAGCCACCGACGACCTCCACTGTTGCTGCGGCGTTGCCGATCTCGATTGTACCGATGCCTTCCTTCAATGCCTTTATCTCGAAATTGGCCGCTTCTCCATACGGAATAACAACGGACGCCTGAGTACCAACGATATCAGGATTCTCATTTTCGATTATTGCTCTGTAGTCTCCCGATGCCGCAGGATTGAGGCTGACCGAAAAGGACTGCGTGCCTCCAACAAACAGGAATGCTGATTCAGGGCTTATCTCTGCCTGGAAAAGTCCGATGGGAATGCTCGTTGAACCATATGCTGTTGTTGCGGTGATGTTAGCTGTTCCAGGCGTAGCATTTTCACCAACGGAAAGAACAACAAGAATCTTTGTGTCGATAGAACTAATGAGCTGTACACTGACTGAAGGATTATCGCACGAGATACTTTGTATAGTGTAAAGGTTCTGACCGGTGATGCTTACTTGATATCCTCGATCCTGGCCAATCAAATAAATATCCGGTTCGATAGTCTGTATTACCGGCGGCAAAGGTTGCGGAGCATGATCTTCTCTCGTTATGGAAAGGAGATTGCCGACCTCGTCATACTGATAAAGTACTCTTTCGTTCGTCGCCGGATTAATCGCCTTTATCAGCCTTCCGGCGTCGTCGTATTCATAGTTGACTTCATCGGCGGAAGCATAAGATGAAAAAGCGAGGAGAAACAGCAGGGTGGAAAAGATTCTTCCCATTCCGCAAAGTTTAGAACCTATCTCAAAATCCCGTCTCTTCGTCGTCGGGTCTTTTTTCGTCATTCCCGCACAGGCGGGAATCCGGTTCTCCCGGGCCTTTCTGGATGCCCGCTTTCGCGGGCATGACGGTTTTTTTCGGGAGAAACCGATTTTGAGATAGGTTCTAATCATTTTCACGATTCGATTTCCTGAGCGATATTTCTGTCTCAAA